>NZ_JAJJIB010000018.1:0-45607 GCF_020905435.1 Microbacterium sp. F2E
CCATATCGTGCGCCCGCACCGCGGCCGGAGACCCGGCCGCCTGCCGCGCGGCGAGCTGACCCGCGGCCGCAAGCGCACGCACCTCCGCGACCTGCGCCGCCGTCAGCAACACCACCGCCGCCTCGACCTCACCCACGATCGACACCAGCGCGGCGACGTCTGCGTCGCTGCCCATCGACCCCGAATACTCGTCCATATCTTCGAGTGTATGGAGGGGGTCAGACATTGAGGGGCGTCGCGCAAAGTCAGCGATGAGCGGCCTCAGGACTGGTCGACAGCTGAGCCCGCGCGGTTCGCCTTCACCAACGAGATCGCGACGGTCCCGAAGAGGAGGACGACCACCGTCGCGGTGTAGCCGATCGCGACCGCGCCGCCGGTGACCAACGCGAGAAGCCCCGCGATCGCGACGAGCACCGACCAACGAGCCGGCCACCCCGCGCACCAGCGCCCGCAAACAGAACCGTCAGTCCGCGATCTCCTGATACGCGGCGAACAGCAGCGACTCGTCGGGCGCCTGCAGCACCGTCGGCTTGCCGATCTCGTCGAGCACGATGAACCGCAGCATCGAGCCGCGAGTCTTCTTGTCGCGCTGCATCGTCGCGAGCAGCTGCCGGAAGGCCCCGGCGCGGTAACTCGTCGGAAGCCCCAGCAGCTCGAGGATGTCGCGGTGGCGCTGCGCCGCGGCATCCGAGAGCCGTCCAGCCAGACGCGAGAGCTCCGCGGCGAACATCATGCCGACAGAGATGGCCGCACCGTGCCGCCACTGATAGCGCTCGGCGTGCTCGATCGCGTGCCCGAGCGTGTGCCCGTAGTTCAACACCTCGCGCAACCCCGCTTCGCGGAGGTCCTCGCCGACGACGCGCGCCTTCATCTGGATCGCCAGCTCGATGCACCGACGGAACGCGACGCTCTGCGGGTCGACCGCGGCTTCGGGGTCGGCCTCGATCAGATCGAGAATCTCGGGGTACCAGATGAACCCGGCCTTCACGACCTCGGCGAACCCGGCGACCCGCTCGTTGCGGCTCAGCGTGTCGAGCAGCGCGAGGTCGCAGATCACCGCGCGCGGCGGCCAGAACGCCCCCACGAGGTTCTTGCCTTCGTTGGTGTTGATGCCGGTCTTGCCGCCGACCGCGGCATCCACCATGCCGAGCACCGTCGTCGGCACCTGCACGACGGCGATGCCGCGCAGCCACGTGGCGGCGACGAAACCGGCGAGGTCGGTCACCGCTCCCCCGCCGAAGCCGACGACGACGTCGGTCCGCGTGAAATCGGCCTGCCCCATCACCTGCCAGCAGAACGCGGCGACCTCGACGCGCTTGCCCGTCTCGGCGTCGGGGATCTCGGCGAGCAGCACCTGCCGCTCCCCCGACTCCTGCAGCAGCATGCGCAGCTCCGCCGCCTGCGCGGCGAGGGTCGGCGGGTGAACGACGAGCACCTTGCGGGATGCCTCGGGCAGTGCCTCCCCCACGAGCGGCAGGATGCCTCGGCCGATCGTGATGTCGTACGGCTGCTCGCCGGCGACGGAGATGACGGTGGTCTCGCCGGACTGCTCGGGAGGCGTGGATGCGGGGGTCGGAGTGGTCATGCGGTCTCTTCCGTGGATGCCGGGGCGGACTCCTCGGCCCGCGCCCAGGCGACGATGGTCGCGACGACGTCGGACAGCGGTCCGGTCGAGGTGTCGAGGGCGAAGTCGGCGACGTCTTCGTAGACGCCGCGCCGCTCCTCGTAGATGCGGGTCCAGCGCGCGATGGGGTCCTCGCCGGCGAGCAGCGGACGTCCCCCGCCGCCGATGCGCGAGCCGACCGTGTGCGGCTGCACCGTCAGCAGCACGACGCGGTGCGCCCGCAGCCGCTCGCGGGTCTCGAGATCGAGCACGGCGCCGCCGCCGAGCGCGACGACGCCGCCCCGCCCGAGAGCCTCGGCCACGGCGTCGCGTTCGAGCGCGCGGAAATGCTCTTCACCGTGCCGTTCGAACAGGTCGGGGATCGGCCCGTGGTCGCGCGCGACGATCTTGTCGGTGTCGGCGAAGGGCACCTCGAGCGCGCGAGCGACCCGCCGCCCGACGCTCGTCTTGCCGGCCCCCATCGGGCCGATCAGCACGATCGCCCGCGCGCTCATGCGAGCGCGGCGTCGCTGTCCGCCGCCGTCTGCAGCTCCTCGGGAATGGCCGCGAGGTAGCTCTCGAGGTTCCGGCGCGTCTCGATAAGCGCATCGCCGCCGAACTTCTCCAGCACCGCCTCGGCGAGCACGATCGCGACCATCGCCTCGGCCACGACACCCGCGGCGGGCACCGCGCACACGTCGGAGCGCTGGTGGTGCGCGGTCGCCGCCTCGCCGGTCGAGACATCGATCGTGCGGAGGGCGTGCGGCACGGTCGCGATCGGCTTCATGCCCGCCCGCACGCGCAAGACGGTGCCGGTGGACATGCCGCCCTCGGTGCCGCCGGCGCGGTCGGAGGCGCGGGTGATGCCGCCGTCCGCGGCGAACAGCTCGTCGTGCGCGGCGGAGCCGCGGCGACGGGTGGTCTCGAAGCCGTCGCCGACCTCGACGCCCTTGATCGCCTGGATCGACATCAGCGCCTGCGCGAGGCGCCCGTCGAGCCGCCGGTCCCACTGCACGTGTGATCCGAGCCCGGGCGGCACGCCGTAGGCCAGCACCTCGACGATCCCGCCGAGCGTGTCGCCGTCCTTCTTCGCGTCGTCGACTTCGGCGACCATCGCCGCGGAGGTCGCGGCGTCGAAGCAGCGCAGCGGATCGGCATCCAGTGCGTCGACGTCGTCGGGGGTCGGCAGAGCGGCGCCGTCGGGCACCCGCACCGGTCCGATCGAGAGGGTGTGGCTCACGAGGCGGATGCCCAGCTCGCCGAGGAACGACCGGGCGATCGCGCCGAGGGCGACCCGGGCCGCCGTCTCGCGGGCGCTCGCGCGCTCGAGGATCGGCCGCGCCTCGTCGAATCCGTACTTCTGCATGCCGACGAGGTCGGCGTGCCCCGGCCGAGGCCGGGTGAGCGCAGCGCCCCGCCCGCGGGAGCGGTCAGTGAACTCGACGGGCTCGGCGCTCATCACCTCGGTCCACTTGGGCCATTCGGTGTTGCCGACGCGAAGCGCGATGGGGCTGCCGATCGACAGTCCGTGGCGCACACCGGCCGAGATCGTCAGCTCGTCCTCTTCGAACTTCATCCGCGACCCGCGGCCGTAGCCGAGCTTGCGGCGGGCGAGGTCCTGCTGGATGGCGGCGCGCGAGATCGGCACGCCGGCCGGCAGGCCCTCCATGAAGGCGACGAGTTCGGGGCCGTGCGATTCGCCGGCCGTGAGCACGCGGAGCATCTCTCTAGTCTTCCATGAGCGCGGAGCGCATGATGGCCACGACGTCTTGCTCCCGCGGCAGCGGTTCAGTGACCTCGCCGGTCGCGAACGCGCGGATCTGCCGCACCGCCTGCTGGAGCAGCATCCCGCGCCCGTCGACCGCCGGGGCGCCCGCGCGCTGCCAGGCATCCGCGAGCACCGTCGGCCAGTGGCCGTACACGACGTCGTACAGCAGCCCGCCGTCGCCCGCGAGGCGCGCCGCCGCGTCGGCGGGGAGCTCCGCCCCGCCCGGCAGCGTCGAGAGCGTGAGCGGGACCGGCCCCCCGTCGGACCCGAGCAGGGTGGCGACGGAGATCCCGACACCGAGACGCTCACCGAGGCCGACGAGCGGCGCCGCCGCCTCGGGTCGCCGGGCGAGCACCTCGACGCGGTCGGCGCCCAGGCGCGCGAGGGCCACGAGCGCGGAGGTCGCGGTCGCGCCCGCGCCGACGATCCGCGCCTCGGCGAGACCGGCCACGCCCTGCTCGGTCAGGTCGGCGACGAGGCCGTCGACGTCGGTGTTGAATCCGAGCCGCTCCCCGCCGCGCAGAACGAGCGTGTTCGCCGCCCCGGTCAGCACGGATGTCTCGTCGAGGCGCGTCGCCGCGGCGAACGCCTCGGCCTTCAGTGGGAACGTGATCGACAGCCCCCGGTAGGCGAGGCCCAGCCCGGCGATCTCGGCGGCGAACTCGTCCGCCGCCACCCGCCGACGCCCGTACTGCCACGCCCAGCCGAGCTCGCGATACGCCGCGGCGTGTAGGCGCGGCGAAAGGCTGTGCGCGATGGGGTCGCCCCACACCTCGAGGACGGATGCCTCCGCCCCGGGCGTTCCGGGCGCGTCAGCAGTCGTCGCTGTCATTGGCCGAGCACCACTCCTGCCACTGCGCCACGGCCTTCTCGTGTTCGGCGTAGGTCGTCGTGAAGACGGTCTCGCCGGTGTCGAGGTTGACGGTGACGAAGTACAGCCAGGGCCCGTCGGCGGGGTGCATCGCCGCATCGATGGCGACATCGCCCGGGTTCGCGATCGGCCCGATCGGCAGCCCGGGGTGGACGTATGTGTTCCACGGGTTGTCGTTCTCGAGTGCTTCGGCAGACGAGCTCGCGGTGCCCTTGTTGATCTCGTTGTACCCGTACTGGGCGGTCGAGTCCATCTGCAGGTAGCCGTGGGTCTCGTCGTTGTCCGGGGCGAGGCGGTTCTCGATGACGCGCGAGACCTTGTAGAAGTCGGCCGTGAACCGCGCCTCGCGCTGGATGATCGAGGCGACGGTCAGGATGCGCTCCCGCTGGTCGACGGGCACGCCGGCCGCGTCGAGCGACTGCACGGTGCGGTCGACCATCGTCTTGATCACCTCCTGCGGCGTCGTGTCGGGGTCGAACGTGTACGTCGCCGGGAAGAGCCATCCCTCGAGCGACGCGGCGGACACGCCGTAGACCGAGGGGTCGGCCGCGGCGGCCTGGAGGTCGGCGAGCGGGATGCCCGTGCCGTCGGAGACCCGGATGAGCGTCGACTCCATCGTGAGCCCCTCGGGCAGCTGCGCGGTGTTCTCGCGGCGGCTGCCCGGATCCTCGAGCATCGTCAGCGCGGCGGCCGAGGTCATCTTCTGCTTCAGCGTGTAGACACCCGGCTGGAACTCGGGGTTCTGCCCGGTCGAGATGAGGTAGTCGTAGAACGCCTCATCGGTCTTCGTGACCCCCGCCTGGTAGAGCGAGGTGGAGATGGATGCCCCGGTGTCGCCGGACACGATCGTCACGGTCGCCTCGCCTTCGGCGATCCCGTCCTCGTAGTCCTTCGGCTCTTCCCAGCCCATGAACGAGCGGATCTGGGATTCGTAGGTGTTCCACACCGCGAAGCCGCCGGCGACGATGCCCCCGAGGATCGCCAGCACCACGCCGAGGATCACCCAGGCAGCGATGCGCCCCTTGCGCCGCTCGCGGTGGTGACGTGCGGTCCGGGCGTGCTTGTCATCGTCGTGCGACGACTCGAACAGCGCGTCGAGGGTCTGCGGCGTGCGGCCTCCCGCCGCCGGGGCGGATGCCGCCGCCGCGGTGGGCAGCGGCGTCTTGGCCGGCGCCGGTTCTTCGGGCGCCGCGGCGGTGCGGCGTGCCGGACCGGCGGCGGGCGCCGCCGACACGGCGCGGGCGGGCTTCTCGGGGGGCGGCGCGGCCTGCGGGGCAGATGGGGCGCCGACCGCCGACGCGGCCGAGACGGGCGCCGGCGCGGCCTCCTGCGGCGCCGTCGCGGCGGGCTCCTGCGACTGGGGCGCTGCCGCCTCCCGCGGCGCCGTCGCGACGGACTCCTGCGACGCCGGTGCGGACTGATCGGCGGACGTCCGCTCCGCGGCCTGCGCGGCCTCACGCGCCGCGCGACGGGAGCGCGGCGCCGGGGCGGCGCGCTCGGCGGGGTCGGGCGAGGCGGACGCGGCAGCATCCGGAGAGCCGGCAGCGGTAGCCGCACCGCGCGCGGCGACGCGCTCACCGGCGGCGGGTGTGTCTTCACCCGCGCCAGGCGCGGTGTCAGCTCGCGCCGCGGCGCGCGGCGTGGCCGCCGCATCTCGCGACGGTGCGGTCGGCAAGCGGCTGAACAGCTCCGCGAACGGGTCGTCGTTCGGCGGCGTTTCGGGCATCAGGCGGGCTCCTGAGGGTCTGGCGAAGGTTCACCGGCCGGGGTACCGGTGCCCTTTTCGACGTCGATGGCCTGCTGGAGCAGCACCACTGCGGCGACTTGGTCGACAATCCTACGAGACGATCGCTGAGAGCGCCCGGCACCTCGCAGCGCCGCATGCGCCGTGACGGTGCTCAGCCGCTCGTCGACGAGGCGCACCGGAAGGCCCGACGCGGCTCCGAGCTCGGCCGCGAACGTGCGCGCGTCGTCGGTCGACGCGGTGTCGTTGCCCGTGAGACTCACCGGCAGACCGACGAGCAGCTCGAACGCGTCGTACTCCGACGCGAGCGCCGTGATGCGCGCGATGGATGCCTCGTTCCGCGGCACGGTCTCGACGGGAACCGCCAGCAGGCCGTCGGGGTCGCACCGCGCGACCCCGACGCGGGCCTTGCCGACGTCGATGCCGATCCGCACGCCGCGGCGGAAGCCGCTCACGCGCTCGCGGTCTCCAGTGCCGTGGCGACGGCCCGCAGCGCTGCGGGCAGCGCCGCGGCATCCGTACCACCGCCCTGAGCGACGTCGTCGCGTCCGCCTCCGCCGCCGCCGAGCGCGGCGGCCGCGGCCTTGGCGAGCACGCCCGCCTTGGCGCCGGCACCACGAGCCGCCTCGCCGGTGGCGACGACCACGACCGGGCGACCGGAGACCTCCGCGGCGAGGGCGATGACGGCGTCGGCGCCCACGCGCTCGCGCACCTGCAGCGCCAGCGTGCGCACGTCGTCTCCCGATGCCGCAGTGCCCACCGACTCGGTGACGACGCGGAACGGGCCGGAGGCAGTCGCCGCGGCGGCAAGGGCGGGGACGCGCCCCTCGAGGGCCTTGGCCTCGAACTGCGCGATCTTCTTCTCGGCGGCCTTCAGGTTCGCCGAGAGCTCGGCGATCCGCGCGGCGAGCTGGTCCTTCGGGGTCTTCAGCGACGAGGTCAGCTGCGCGACGATGGCGCGCTCGGTGGCGAGCTCGCGGAAGGCGTCCTGGCCGACGAGCGCCTCGACGCGACGGTTCGACGCGCCGACCGACGACTCGCCGATGACGTTGATGAGGCCGATCTCGGCACTGGAGGCGACGTGGATGCCACCGCACAGCTCGCGCGACCACGGCCCCCCGATGTCGACCATCCGCACCGTCTCGCCGTACTTCTCGCCGAACAGCGCCATCGCGCCGGCGGCCTTCGCCTCGTCGAGCGAGAGCACCCGGGTGGTCACCTCGAGGTTGTCGCGCACGGCGACGTTGGCGATCTCCTCGATCTCGCTCTTCGTGGCATCCGACAGCGCCTGACCCCACGAGAAGTCGAAGCGGAGGTAGCCGGCGCGGTTGAGCGAACCGGTCTGCGTCGCGCTCTTGCCGAGCGTGTCGCGCAGCGCCGCGTGCACGAGGTGCGTCGCGGAGTGCGCCTGCTGGGCGGCGCGGCGGTTCACCGCGTCGACGACGCTCGTCGCGGGCTGGTCGACGCCCACCTCGCCGCTCGTGACCTCGACGGTGTGGCTCACGAGGCCCGGCACGGGCCGCTGCACGTCGATGACCTCGAGCTCGTAGCCGGGGCCGACGATCACGCCCTTGTCGGCGACCTGTCCGCCGCTCTCGGCGTAGAGCGCCGTCTCGGCCAGGATGACCTCGACGATCTGTCCTGCCGACGCGCGCGTGACCGGCACCCCGTCGTGCAGGATGCCGAGCACCGTCGAGGCGGTCTCGAGGTCGGTGTACCCGGTGAAGACCGTCTCGCCCTGCGCGCGCAGGTCGCGGTAGACGCTCGTGTCGGCGAGCTGGCGCTTGCGCGAGCGCGCGTCGGCCTTGGCCCGCGCGCGCTGCTCCTGCATGAGCGTGTCGAACGCGTCGCGGTCGACGCGTAGCCCGGCCTCCTCGGCGATCTCCATCGTGAGGTCGATCGGGAAGCCGTAGGTGTCGTGCAGCAGGAAGGCCTCGGCACCGTCGATGCGCTCCCGGCCGGCGCCCTTCGCCGCGGCGATCGAGGCGTCGAGGTTCTCCGACCCGGCGGCGAGCGTGCGCAGGAACGTCGCCTCCTCGGCGAGGGCGTACTGCGAGATGCGCGGGTAGTCGATCTCGACGATCGGGTACGCCTCCTTCATCGCGTCGCGCGACGCGGCGAACAGCTCCGCGAACGTCGGGCCCTCGACGCCGAGCAGACGCATCGCGCGGATGACCCGGCGCATCAGGCGGCGAAGGATGTACCCCCGCCCCTCGTTGGAGGGCGTGACGCCGTCGCTCAGGAGCATCAGCGAGGAGCGCACGTGGTCGGCGACCACGCGGAAGCGCACGTCGTCGTCGTGGTTCGCGCCGTACGTCTTGCCGGAGAGCTCCACTGCCCGATCGAGCACGGGGCGCACCTGGTCGGTCTCGTACATGTTGTCGACGCCCTGCTTGAGGAAGGCGATGCGCTCGAGGCCCATGCCGGTGTCGACGTTGCGTGCGGGCAGCTCCCCCACGATCTCGAAGTCGTACTTCGAGCGCACGTTCGTGATCTCGTACTGCATGAACACGAGGTTCCAGATCTCGACGTACCGGTCGTCGTCGGTCGCCGGTCCTCCGTCGATGCCGTAGGCCGGGCCGCGGTCGAAGAAGATCTCCGAGCAGGGGCCGGCGGGGCCAGGAAGACCCGTCGACCAGTAGTTCGTGTCCTTGCCGAGCCGCTGGATGCGCTCCTCGGGAAGCCCGGCGATCTCGCGCCACAGGTCGTGGGCCTCGTCGTCCTCTTCGTACACCGTGACCCAGAGGTCCTTCGGGTCGAAGCCGAGGCCGCCGTCCGCTTCGGGGCTCGTCAGGAGCTCCCAGGCGTAGCGGATCGCACCCTCCTTGAAGTAGTCGCCGAACGACCAGTTGCCGAGCATCTGGAAGAAGGTGCCGTGGCGGGGCGTCTTGCCGACCTCTTCGATGTCGTTCGTGCGGATGCACTTCTGGTTGTCCGCGGCGCGCTTGTAGGGCGCCGGCACGTCACCGGAGAGGTAGGGGATGAACGGCACCATGCCGGCGATCACGAACATCAGCGCCGGGTCGTCGCTGACCAGCGGTGCGGAGGGCACGATCGTGTGCCCGTTCTTCTCGAAATAGGTCAGGTAGCGCTTCGCGATCTCGGCGGTCTTCATGAGTGGGTCCTCGGGCATGCGGCACCCGCGCCCCCCGTGGGGCGCGGCGATGTGCCGGGGTCAGTCGGTGAGCTGGGCGGCCGTCTTCTTGGCGGCGGAGGCGGCGGTGGATGCCGCGTCTCCCGCCGCGTCGATCGCGTCGGCGGCGGCGTCCTTCGCGGCGCCGAGGGCGTTCGCCGCGGCATCCTTCACCTCGGCGGCGATGCCGTCGATCTTCGCCTCCTGCGCGCGGTAGGCCTCGCCGATGCGGTCGGTGAACTCGGTGATGCGGGCGTCGACCTCCACGAGCGCTTCGTGGCCGCGCGGGTCCTTGTTCACGAGGTGGGCCGCGACGAAGCCCCCCACCAGTCCCAGCACGAACCACAGCAAGCTCTTCATGGCATCCATGTTAGGCCGTAAACGCCGGAAGGCGCCGGGGGTGAACCCCGACGCCTTCCGTGCACCTGTGCGGTGGAGCGGATCCGCTCAGCGCGCGGCGTAGTACTCGACGACGAGCTGCACGTCACACGTGACGGGCACCTCGGCGCGCTTGGGACGACGCACGAGCTTCGCGTGCAGCTTGTCGAGCTCGACCTCGAGGTAGCCGGGAACGTTCGGCAGCACCTCGGCGTGGCCACCGGCGGCGGCGACCTGGAAGGGCTCGAGCGCCTCGCTCTTCTCCTTGACGTGGATGAGCTGGCCCGGCTTCACACGGAAGGACGGACGGTCGACCAGCTGGCCGTCGACGAGGATGTGACGGTGCACGACGAGCTGGCGGGCCTGCGCGGTGGTGCGGGCGAAGCCGGCACGCAGCACGAGGGCGTCGAGACGCATCTCGAGCAGCTCGACGAGGTTCTCACCGGTCAGGCCGTCCTTGCGGCGGGCCTCGTTGAAGGTGTTGCGCATCTGCTTCTCGCGGATGCCGTACTGCTCGCGCAGACGCTGCTTCTCGCGAAGGCGGACGGCGAAGTCGCTGTCCTGCTTGCGCTTGGTGCGGCCGTGCTCACCCGGAGCGTACGGACGCTTCTCGAGGTATTTGGCGGCCTTCGGGGTGAGCGCGACGCCGAGGGCGCGCGACAGACGCACCTTGCGGCGGTCCTGAGACTTCGTAGCCACGAAGTGTTCCTTTCGTTACGCGGACGCGACTGTCGCGCCTCGCGGACGTATCGCCTCTCCTCGCCCTGTCCGGACTGCACGCCGGGGCATGCCGGAAGGTCGGTGAAGAAGAGAGGGGATGCCCGAAAACCGGTTTCGAGCCACCCCATGCTATCAGAGCGGGTCCCCGGGGCCTCAACCGGCGGTGGAGCGCAGCGCCGACCAGGCGAGGGTGAACAGCGGCACGTAGAGCAGCCCGATGAGAAGGGCGTGGGTCAGCACGAACCCGAACGCCTCGAGCGCCTTGCCGCGCTGTCCGAGGTGCGCGCGGAGCTTCCGCAGGAGCGAGCCCGGATGCCGCGCATCCCAGCTGTTCAGCCGCAGGTCGCGCCCGAGGTACACACCGACGGCGCCCAGCACGATGATCACGGCGGCGAAGACCCAGCTGCCGGCGGGGATCCCGCCCCCGGCCGCGTCGACCATCACGATGTACACGAGCTGCACCACGCCGAGGCTCAGTACGGCGTTGGCGATGCCGGAGAGCGTCAGGGCGAGGGTCTGCACGATGTCGTACCAGAGCGGCACGGGAGTGACCTCGGAGCGGTGACTGAAGTTCAGTTCGGTGATGAGGTACACCGAGTTCGGGAAGAGCAGCAGCCACACGACGGTCGCCGTCAGCAGGTACGCCCAGAGGAACACCGCGCCCGCTCCCGAGAGGCGTTCGGTGATCGCCCCGAACACCGGGGTCAGCACGATCAACCCCAGCCCGAACACGATCGCGAGCAGCACCGGCAGCGACGACAGCGCGACGTTCAGGAGCATCGGGCGGTACAGCGGCACGCCGTACACCCGCGATCGCAGCACGACGAGCACGACCGCGTAGAGGTTCAGCAGCACGACCGAGATCACGCCGAGAGCGAAGGCAGACACGCGGACAGCCTGACACACGCTCACCCGAGCAGGTCGAGCACTCCCACGGGGTACACGGACACGCCGCCGCGGCGGAGCGCGGCGAGGTCGTACCAGCCGACCGTCGTGTGGCTGTCCCGCACGGCGAGTCGATCCCCGCTCGGCAGGCCGGCGAGGTCCGCGCTCTCCACGGCGTAGACGTGCACGATCTCGTGGCCGCGCGCGCCCGCGCCGTCGAAGATGTTCTCCGTGACCGCGAGCGGTCGCACGTGCTCGAGCGTGGCATCCAGTTCCTCGGCGAACTCGCGGCGCAGCGCCTCCTCGGCCGACTCGCCGAAGTCGATCCCGCCGCCGGGCGCCCGGAGGAACTCGGCGTGCCGGTCGTTCGCCGGGTACGCCTCCAGCAGCACCTCATCGCCGCGGACGAGCACTCCGACGGAGATCGCGCGCACGCGGTCGGGCTTCGCCAGCTCTCCGGCGTAGGCGCCGACCGCCCGCTGGTAACGCGGCAGGCGCGGCGCCAGGGTCTGGAGCGCCACCCGCAGCGCGTCGACGGGCTTGTCGTCGGAGTGCAGGGCGAGGGCGAGGAACGCCCGCGCCGAGGCGATGAGCGGATCATCCCCCGGCACGTCGCGCAGCAGCGCAATCGCGCCGGACGCGTCGCCGACGTTCCGGAGCGTGCTGGCGAACTGGATCGTCGCCTGCGTGCGGAGGGCGGGTTCGAGGCCGCCCGCGAGCGCGGCGCGGTAGAGCGGCACCGCGGCATCCTCTTCGCCGAGCGAGTCGTGCAGCGACGCCCGCTCGTAGTCGATGCGCGCGGGGCGCGCCTCCGCGGCGCGGATCGTCTCCTCGAGGAGGGTACGGGCGGCATCCGCGTCGCTGAGGTCGACGTCACTCCAGAACGCATCGAACGGATCCCCGGCGTCAGTGTCCCCCGGCCGTTCGGTGGCGGGGTCGAGCAGTATGCGCACGCGCGCCTGCAGCGCGACGAGCGGCGGGTCAGTCAGCTCGGCGCGGGCGAACACGTGGAGGCCCCGCAGGGCGGCCCCGGCGTCGCTGAGCGCGCCGGAGAGCAGGTGCGGCACGAGGGCGGATGCCTCGAGCTCGCCGATCCTCCCGGTCTCGCCCGCTTCCCATCGGGGCTCGGCGACACGGCGGCATCCGGCGGCGATGACGACGGACTTCCGGCGGGTGGAGTTGGCGCCCGCCCATTCGCTGCCCGCGTCGAAGAGCGCTGCGGCCGCGAACCCCGTCTCTTCGAGGAGTTCGCGGGCGCCGGCCTCGAGCGCGTTCTCGCCGGGGTCGATCAGCCCGCCGGGCAGCTCGACGATCGGCCGGGCGGGGCCGACCCGGAACTGCTCGAAAACCAGCACGCTGGCCGCGGTGGTGAACGCGACGACCGCGACGGTGTCGCCCTGCTCGAGCACGTCCCAGTCCGACTCCGACCCGTCGGGGAGGCGGTAGGTGTCGTGCCGAACGCGCGTGTATCCGTCGAACATCGGGGTGCTGCCGAGGAGCTGCCAGTGCGGGATGCGAGCGTCGTCCATGGCATCGATCCTCGCACCGCGGCGCGCGTCGTCCCGTCTCGCCGGGCTCAGTCGCCGAGGATCTTGCGGATCTTCTCGACGCGCGCGGAGATGTCGCGCTCGAGGCCGCGCCCGGTCGGCTCGTAGTAGTGCCGTCCGCGCAGTTCGTCGGGCAGGTACTGCTGGGTGGCCACCCCGACCTCGAGGTCGTGCGGGTAGATGTACCCCTTGCCGTGCCCGAGCCGCTTGGCGCCGGGGTAGTGCGCATCGCGCAGCGGTGGGGGCACGCGGCCGAACCTGCCCGCACGCACATCGGCGATCGCCTTGTCGATCGCGACGTACGCCGCGTTCGACTTCGCGGTCGTCGCGAGGTACGCGGTCGCCTCGGCGAGCGGAATGCGCCCCTCCGGCATGCCGATGAACGCCACGGCGTCGGCCGCGGCCACCGCGATGACGAGGGCCTGCGGGTCGGCCAGGCCGATGTCCTCGGATGCCGAGATCACGAGTCGCCGTGCGATGAAGCGCGGGTCTTCGCCGGCTTCGATCATGCGCGCGAGGTAATGGATGGCCGCGTCGACGTCGGAGCCGCGGATCGACTTGATGAACGCGCTGATGACGTCGTAGTGCTCGTCGCCCTGCTTGTCGTAGCGCAGGAGCGCCCGATCGACGGCCTGCGCGACGACGTCGGCGGTGATCACCGGCCGATCCGTCGGGGCTCCTGCGGGGCTCTCGCCGTCCTCCGCGGCATCCGACGCCGGCGCGACCATCGCCGCCGCGGCCTCGAGCGAGGTGAGAGCCCGCCGGGCGTCGCCCGAGGCGAGCTGCACGATCGCGGAGCGCGCGGCAGGGTCGAGCGTCACCTCGCCGGCGAGCCCGCGTGGATCGCCGACGGCACGGTCGACGAGCGCGCCGAGGTCGTCGTCGGTGAGGGGCTGCAGGGTGAGCAGCAGCGAGCGGGAGAGCAGCGGCGAGATCACCGAGAACGACGGGTTCTCGGTCGTCGCGGCGATGAGGATCACCCAGCCGTTCTCCACCCCGGGCAGAAGGGCGTCCTGCTGGGCCTTCGTGAAGCGGTGGATCTCGTCGAGGAAGAGGATCGTCGACGCGCCGTAGAGGTCGCGCTGCGTCATGGCATCCTGCATCACCTCGCGCACGTCGCGGACGCCCGCCGTCACCGCCGACAGCTCCACGAAGCGCCGCCCCGACGTGCGCGCGATCGCCTGGGCGAGCGTCGTCTTCCCGGTGCCGGGCGGCCCCCAGAGGATCACCGAGACCGTGTTCTTCGAGGTGCCGGCCGGGTCGGCGAGAGCGACGAGCGGAGAGCCGGGCCGCAGCAGATGGCCCTGCCCGGCGACCTCGTCGAGCGAGGTGGGACGCATGCGCACGGCCAGCGGTGTCTGACCTTGGAAGAGCGCGGATGCCTGTGCCACCCGTCCAGGCTAACCGCGGGGGCCGACACCGGGCCGCACGGGCGACCGAGGCCCGCCGGGATAGGATTCATGCGGCTCCGACGACCGGGGCTGCGAGGAGGAATCCGTGGCGAACGGTGCAGGCAAGAAGCAGTCGCGCGACGAGCGGGAGCGCGCCCGCGCGTACCGTGCGCGTCAGGAGTTCCACGAGAGCCTGACCGCGCGCCGCCGCCGCGACAACCTCGTCGCGGGTGTCGCGGGCGGTGTGCTTCTCGTCGCGATCATCGCCGCGCAGGTCGCCTACTTCACCGTCGGCCCGGGCACCCCCGAGCCCACGCCCACGCCGTCGCCCACGTCGTCGACGACGCCGGCGCCCGAACCCACCACGACGGAGCTGCCGACTCCGACGCCGACACCCACGCCGTGATCGCGGCCCCCGCGGTGCGCGGGGCGCGCGACGTATAGGCTGTTGGCCGACCGAACTCCCGTGCCGACCGGACGGAGCACCTGCTGCGCCGCCCGTCGCTCGACCCCCACGCGGCGCGATCCGCGACGAGGTGCTACCTGTGACTGACGCCACTGCTCCCGCGAACGACGAAGCGGCCGCCGCCGAGCCCGTCGCACGCGAGTCCACCGACGACTCCGCCGCCGACGAGGCGCAGCCCGCGGCGACCGACACCTCCTCGACCGCGATCGACATCGTGCGCATCGAGGTCGTCGAGGGCGAGACCGAGGCCCCCGACGTCGTCGCCGAGGAGATCGTCGAGGGCGAGGTCGTCGAGCAGGCCGTCGAGCTCGAGGCCGCGCCGAGCCACGCCCCCGCGCCGGTGCCCGCACCTGCCCCGACCCCGGGTCGCGTTCCGGTCCCCCGCCCACCCGCACGCCGCGCTCCCGCGCCGCAGACGCCTGCCAGCGCGGAGCCCTTCGGCCGCGTCGACGACGAGGGCACAGTCTCGGTGCGCGAGGGCTCCGAATGGCGCGTCGTGGGCCAGTACCCCGACGGCACTCCTGACGAGGCCCTCGCCTACTTCGAGCGCAAGTTCGCCGATCTCGCCGGCGAGGTCACCCTGCTGGAGACCCGCCACCGTGCCGGCGGCGCCTCGGCGTCGGACCTCCGTGCGACCTCGCGCGCCGTGCGCGAGCGCGTCGTCGGTGCCGCCGCCGTCGGCGACCTCGCCGCACTCGAAGCCCGGCTCGCCGCGCTGGATGCCACGCTCTCGGAGGCCTCGGCGGAGGAGGCGCAGGCGCAGCGCGCCGCCGTCGACGCCGCCATCGCCGAGCGCACCGCGCTCGTCGAGCGCATCGAGGCGATCGCCGCGCGCGACCCGAAGTCGATCCAGTGGAAGCAGACGAGCGCCGAGGTGACGGCCCTGTTCGAGCAGTGGCAGGCCCACCAGGCATCCGGCCCGCGCCTGCCGAAGGCGACCGGCCAGCAGCTCTGGAAGCGGTTCCGCGACGCGCGGGCGACGCTCGACAAGCACCGCCGCGAGTTCTACGCCGGCCTCGACGAGCAGCACAAGTCGGCGCGCGACTCGAAGGCGCGTCTCGTCGAGCGCGCCGAGGCGCTCGCCAGCCGCGGCGAGGACGGCATCGGCGCCTACCGCACCCTGCTCGACGAGTGGAAGCTCTCGGGCCGCGCCGGCAAGAAGGCCGACGACGCACTCTGGGCGCGCTTCAAGGCGGCCGGCGACGCGCTCTACGCCGCCCGCGCCGGGCGCGAGCTCGCCGACGCCGAGGCGTCGAAGGAGAAGATCGAGGCCAAGCGGGCGCTCCTCGACGAGGCGGCCGCCGTCGGCGCCGAGAAGGACAACGCGAAGGCCCGCACGATCCTCACCGGCATCCAGCGGAAGTGGGACGAGATCGGCCGCGTCTACCCGCGCGAGGCCGAGCGTGCGCTCGACGACGACCTGCGCAAGATCGAGCAGGCGCTGAAGGCGCGCGAAGACGCCGCGTGGAAGAACAACAACCCGGAGACCACGGCGCGTCAGAACGATATGACGCAGCAGCTGCGCGATGCGATTTCGGGGCTCGAGGCCGATCTCGAGACGGCGAAGGCGTCGAAGAACGCCGCCGCCATCGCGAAGGCGACCGAGGCGCTCGAGGCCCGCAAGAGCTGGCTGAAGGCGCTCGGCGGCTGAGCGCTCGGCGCGCGTTCCTCCACAGATCCATCGCCGAGACCCTCTGGGCGCGCCCGCGGTGGCACACTGCCAGACATGTCCTGGCCGTTCCTGTATTTCGCCGATGACCCCCTGTCGCGTGCGGAGCTGACCGGCGCGCGCCTCGACGGCGACCTCGTCGAAGTCGGCGAGGCGTACATGCCCGCCGACGCCGTGGAGACCCGCGAGCTGCGTGCCGCGTCCCTGCGCCGGCTCATCCCGCCGTTCCTCACCGTCGTGCGCGCGAGCGCGGCGTGGGTGCACGGCGCGGTGATGGATGCCCCGACCCGGCACGCCGTGCAGCGCCGGTCCGCCGTGCGACCGCACCAGCTGCTCGACGCGCGGCTGGTGTACCACGACCATCCGCTCCCGCCCGGGGTCGACGAACGGGTCGGCGGCATCTGGGTGACCACGCCCGCCCAGACCCTCGCCGACCTCGCCCGCGCTCAGCACAGCGGCGAGGTCTCGGGCGCCCACGTCGACGCGCTGCTGCGCTGGCGCCCCGAGCTCGCCGCCGAGGCGGTGGCGGTGCTCGAACGCGCGGGCGCCGTGCACTTCAAGCGCGCCGCGCTGGCGATGCTGCGCGAGCGTGCGGACGCGGTGACTCCCGCGGCCTCCGAGACGGTCAGGACGACGTGACGCGGTAGACGTCGTAGACCGCGTCGATGCGGCGCACCGCGTTCAGCACCCGGTCGAGGTGCACGATGTCGCCCATCTCGAAGACGTAGCGACTGAGCGCCAGGCGGTCGTCGTTGGTCTGCACCGAGGCGGAGAGGATGTTGACGTGGTGCTCGCTCAGCACCCGCGTGATGTCGCTCAGCAGACCCGACCGATCGAGGGCCTCGACCTGGATGTGGACGAGGAAGACGCTCTTGGTGGTCGGCGCCCAGCTGACGTCGATCATCCGCTCGGAGTCGTCCATCAGCGAGCGCACGTTCGTGCAGTCGGCGCGGTGCACCGACACCCCGCTGCCGCGGGTGACGAAACCGACGATCTCATCGCCCGGCACCGGCGTGCAGCACTTGGCGAGCTTCACGAGGATGTCGGGCGCCCCGCGCACGAGCACGCCCGAGTCGCCGCCGCGCGGCGCCTTCGACCGCCCGACGTGCGGGATCTCGATGGGCCCCGTAGCGGTGTCCTCCTGCGAGCTGACGAGCGCGGTGACCTTCTCGATCACGGACTGCGTCGAGACGTGCCCCTCGCCGACCGCGGCGTACAGCGCGGTGACGTCTTCGTAGCGCAACTGGTGGGCGACGTCGGTGAACGAGTCCTGGTTCATCAGGCGCTGCAGGGGCAGGTTCTGCCGCCGCATCGCCCGCGCGATGGCATCCTTGCCCTGCTCGACCGCCTCTTCGCGGCGCTCCTTCGTGAACCAGCCGCGGATCTTGTTGCGCGCGCGCGTCGACTTGACGAACGTCAGCCAATCCTGGCTCGGGCCGGCGTCGGGGTTCTTCGAGGTGAACACCTCGACGACGTCACCGGAGTTCAGCGGCGTCTCGAGCGGCACGAGCCGGCCGTTGACCTTCGCCCCCATCGTGCGGTGCCCGACCTCGGTGTGCACGGCGTACGCGAAGTCGACCGGGGTGCCGCCGGCGGGAAGCCCGATGACGCGCCCCTTCGGCGTGAAGACGTAGACCTCTTTCGCGCCGATCTCGAAGCGCAGCGAGTCGAGAAACTCGCCCGGGTCGGCTGTCTCGGCCTGCCAGTCGGAGATGTGTGCGAGCCACGCCATGTCGGCATCGACCGACTTGGTGTGGGGCGTCTTCCCCGCCATCCGCTCCTTATACTTCCAGTGCGCCGCCACGCCGTACTCGGCCTGTTGGTGCATCTCGTTGGTGCGGATCTGGATCTCGACCGTGCGGCCGCCGGGGCCGATTACCGTCGTGTGCAACGACTGATAGAGGTTGAACTTCGGCGTCGCGATGTAGTCCTTGAACCGGCCGGGGATCGGCGTCCAGCGCGCGTGGATCGAACCGAGCACGGCGTAGCAGTCGCGGACGGTCGCCACCAGCACCCGGATGCCGATGAGGTCGTAGATGTCGTCGAACTCGCGCCCACGCACGACCATCTTCTGGTACACGGAGTACAGCTGCTTCGGCCGCCCCACGACCTTTCCACGGATGCGGAGATCGCGCAGGTCCGACTCGACCGCGTCGATGACGGTGTGCACGTACTCTTCGCGCTGCGGCGTGCGCTGCTTGACGAGGCTGTCGATCTCGGCGAAGAGCTTCGGGTGCAGGACCGCGAAGGAGAGGTCTTCGAGCTCGCTCTTGACGGCCTGGATGCCGAGGCGGTTGGCCAGCGGAGCGTAGATCTCCAGGGTCTCGGTCGCCTTCTTGGCGGCCTTCTCGGGCGGCACGAAGCCCCAGGTGCGCGCGTTGTGCAGCCGGTCGGCGAGCTTGATGAGGAGCACGCGGATGTCCTTGGACATCGCGACGATCATCTTGCGCACGGTCTCGGCCTGCGCGGCGTCGCCGTACTTGACCTTGTCGAGCTTGGTCACCCCGTCGACGAGCATCGCGACCTCGTCGCCGAAGTCGGCGGTCAGCTGCTCGAGGCTGTAGTCGGTGTCCTCCACCGTGTCGTGCAGGAGCGCGGCGGCGATCGCGCGCGGACCGAGCCCGAGGTCGGCGAGGATCTGGGCGACCGCGAGCGGGTGGGTGATGTACGGCTCGCCGCTCTGGCGCTTCTGACTCGCGTGCGCGCGGGAAGCAGTCTGATATGCGCGCTCGATGATCGCGACGTCGCCCTTGGGGTGGTGTGTGCGGACGATCCGCACGAGCTGCTCGACGCCGTTGCGCGAGGGCGTGCGCGAGAAGATCCGCGGCACGAGACGGCGAAGCGACGAGCCCTGCGGCGCGGGGGCGCTTCCCGGGGCGGCCGAAGCGGGCACGGGCACCGTCTCGGTCATCCGCTCACCTCCCCTTGCGATCCGACAATCCTATGCCCGGGCGAACGTCGGTCCGCTCACACCTCGACGGCGGCGCGCTCGCGCGCGGCGAGCACCCGTGCGTCGCGTTCCTTGATCGCCGGCTCGTTCTCGCGCAGCAGCGAGTAGAGCGGTGCCGCGACGAACAGCGTCGAGTACGCGGCGACGATCGTGCCGACGAAGATCGACAGCGAGATGTCGGTGAGGGTCTGCGCACCGAGCCACAGGGCGCCGATGAACAGGATCGCTCCGGTCGGGATCGCGGCGACCACCGTCGTGTTGATCGAGCGGATGAGAGTCTGGTTCACCGCGAGGTTCACCGACTCGCCGAAGGTGCGCCCCGACGATTCGCCGGCGCGGGTGTTCTCCCGGATCTTGTCGAACACAACGGTCGTGTCGTACAGCGAGTACGACAGGATCGTGAGGAAGCCGATCACCGCCGCCGGCGAGATCTCGAAGCCGAACAGCGCGTACACCCCGATCGTGATGACGAGCACGTCGATCAGGCCGATGATGGCGGCGACCGACATCTTCCAGGTGCGGAAGTACAGCGCGAGGATCACGAAGGTGAGCGCGAGGAAGATAGCGAGGCCCCAGAGCGACTGGCGCGTGACATCCTGCCCCCAGCTGGGGCCGATGAACGACGAACTGACCTCGTCGGCGGGCACCTGAAACGCCTCGGCGAGAGCCGCGCTGACCGCCCGCGTCTCGGCGTCGGTCATCTGGTCGGTCTGCACGCGGAGCGACTGCTCGCCCTCGGTCGTGCCGATCGTCGTGACCTTCGTGTTCGCGCCGGGAACGACCTCGCGCACCGCGTCGGTGGCGACGGTCTGATCGGGGCTCGACAGGCCGCTGACGGTGAACTGCGATCCGCCGGTGAACTCGATCGAGAACTGCACGGGGCGGATGAGCGGCACGAGGGCCGCACCGATCACGAGAACCGCGGCGATGATGAACCAGAGCTTCCGTCGCCCGACGAACGGGAAGGAGGTCTTGCCGGTGTAGAGGTCGTTGCCGAGCTCGTTCATGGAGCGCATCAGTCGTCCCCCTCCGTCGCCTTGCGACTACTGGCGGCGAGCTCCGCGTGCTTGCGTTCCGCGATGGTCTGGCGCCGCTCGGCCTCGCCGCGCGAGCGCCCCGCACGCCGTGCCGCGCCGCCGGTTCCGACGCCCGCCGCGACCGGCTGACGGAACTGCGCGCGACCGCGGTACACCGCGCCGAGCGCCTCCGGGTCGAGCCCCGAGAGCGGGTGACCGCCGCCGAAGAAGCGCGTGCGCGCGAGCAGCTGCATCACCGGGTGGGTGAACAGGATGAAGATGAGAATGTCGATCACCGTCGTGAGGCCGAGCGTGAACGCGAAGCCCTTCACCGTGGCATCCGCGAGGATGTAGAGCACCACGGCGGCGAGGATGTTGATCGACTTCGAGATGTAGATCGTGCGCTTGGCCCGACCCCAGCCGTCCTCGACCGCTGCCGTGATCGACTTGCCGTCGCGCAGCTCGTCTCGGATGCGTTCGAAGTAGACGATGAACGAGTCGGCCGTGAAGCCGATCGTGACGATGAGGCCCGCGACGCCGGCCAGCGACAGGCGGAAGCCCATGCGCCAGGCCAGGATGCACAGCGTGATGTAGGTCAGCACGCCCATCACCACGAGCGACGCGATGATCACGAAGCCGAGCGCGCGATAGACGATCAGCGAGTAGAGGGCGACGAGCGCCAGACCGATGAGGCCGGCGATGAGACCGATCTGCAGCTGCTGCGAGCCGAGGGTCGCCGAGATCGAGTTCGAGCTCTGCACCTCGAAGCTGAGCGGCAGCGCGCCGTACTTCAGCTGATCGGCGAGCACCTTCGCGCTGTCCTGGTCGAACGACCCGCTGATCTGCGGCTTGCCGTCGAGGATCACGCCGTTCATCGACGGGGCGGAGATCACGCTGCCGTCGAGCACGAACGCGAACTGGTTCTGCGGCGTGATGCCGGCCTGCGTGTAGGCGTACAGGCGCTGGCTGACCTCGCCGAAGGTCTTCGCGCCGTCCGCGTCGAACACCACGTTGACGACCCACTGGCCGTTCTGCGTGTTCATGCCCGCCGTGGCGTCGGTGATCGACGATCCGTCGAGCTCCACCGGCCCGAGGATGTATTTCTCGGTTCCTGCGGGGTTGCAGGCGATGAGCGGCTGGTCCTTGGGCTCGTTGCCCGGGTCGTTCGCCTCGTCGGCGCAGTCGTACGCGAGGAAGCGGGCCTGCAGGGCCGGCGTCACCCAGTTGAGGTCGCTGCCGTTGGTCGGCGACGCCGTCGGGGTCGACGCGAGTCCCGGGTCGGGGGTGGGGTACGGCGTCTGGTTGCCGTCCTCGCCCACGTACGACGTGCTCGCGGCGGTCGTGTAGAGCACGGCGCGCAGCTGCATCTGCGCCGAGGCGGTGATGCGGTCGCGGGTCTCGTCGTCGGCCTGGCCGGGGATCTGCACGACGATCTGGTTGCCCGCCTGCGTCGTGATGTCGGTCTCGCCGACACCCGAGGCATCCACGCGCTGCCGGATGATCGACGCGGCCTGATCCATCTGCTCCGACGTCGGGTTCGAGCCGTCGGGCGTCTTCGCCTCGAGGATGATCTGCGTGCCGCCCTGCAGGTCGAGGGCGAGGGACGGCAGCCACGAGCTCTTGCCGACGACGTACACTCCGATCGCGTTGATGCCGAACAGCACGACCACGATCGCGAGCAGCGCAGTCAGTGCGCGCCACGCGTGACGCACAGGGGTGGGAGTGGCCACGAAAGGCTCAGCTTTCTTCGGGGGGACGCCGCCGCGGCGGCGCGCGTCAGGACTGGGGCTTGTCGCGAGGGTCGACGTCGGAGGCGGTGAGGTCGCTCGCCGCCGCGTCGGTGGATGCCGAGGCATCCGCGCCCTTCGCGCGCTCGCGCTCCTGGTCGTCGCTCAGCGACGACAGACCGCCGTCGGCGACATCGGCCGCGTACTCGGCCTGGTCGGACTCCGCCTGCAGGTACTCGTCCTCGCTGACGGTCTCCTCGGTCTCGTCGACCACGCGGAGGATGGCCTGGCTGTGCACCTCGACCTCCATACCGGGGGCCAGCTCGACACGCGCCGACTTGGAGAGGTCCTCACCGTCGTACTCGACGAGCGTGCCGTACAGGCCGCCCTGGAGGAGCACCTTGACGCCGGGCACCATCGCCCGCGACTTCGCCTCCTGCTCGGCCTTCATCCGGGCCGCGCGACGGCGCGAGCTCCAGAACATGAAGACGAGCAGCGCCGCCATCGCGACGAGCAGGATCCAATCCATGGGAACGACCTTTCGAGTGCGCGCCGATCGGCGCGAAGAGGGCGGCAGAAGCCTTCAGCGATTATAGGTCATCGAAGATCGCGGCCTCGCCCGGCTGTGGCACGCGCAGGTGCGCGTAGGCCTCGGGCGTCGCGATGCGCCCGCGCGGGGTGCGGCCGAGGAATCCGATGCGCACGAGGTAGGGCTCGACCACCGACTCGATCGTCTCCGCCTCCTCGCCGACCGTGACGGCGAGGGTCGACAGGCCGACCGGGCCGCCGCGGAACCGGCGCACCACGGCGTCGAGCACGGCGCGGTCGAGCCGGTCGAGGCCGATCGCGTCGACGTCGTAGAGGTCGAGGGCCGCGTGCACGTCGCTCTCGGTCGCCGCCCTACCCCCTGCCGCTCCGCGCGTCGAGGTCGATGAGGTCGTCGACTGATCGCCGTGCACGATGACGTAGTCGCGCACGCGCCGGAGCAGGCGGTTCGCGATGCGGGGTGTGCCCCGCGAGCGTCGGGCGATCTCGTCACGCGCGGCGGGCGGCACCTCGACGCCCAGCACGTTCGCCGAGCGGGCGATCACCCGTTCGAGCTCGTCCGGCTCGTAATACTCGAGGTGCGCGGTGAAGCCGAAGCGGTCGCGGAGCGGGTTGGGCAGCAGCCCCGACCGCGTCGTCGCGCCCACCAGGGTGAACGGCGCCAGATCGAGCGGGATGCTCGTCGCGCCCGCGCCCTTTCCGACCATGATGTCGATGCGGAAGTCCTCCATCGCGAGGTACAGCATCTCCTCGGCGGAGCGCGCCATGCGGTGGATCTCGTCGATGAACAGCACCTCGCCGGGCACGAGGCTCGACAGGAGCGCCGCGAGGTCGCCGGCGTGCTGGATCGCGGGCCCCGACGAGAGCCGCAGCGGGCGGCCGCTCTCATAGGCGACGATCATCGCGAGGGTCGTCTTGCCGAGGCCGGGAGGTCCCGACAGCAGGATGTGGTCGGGCGGGCGCTGCTGGATGCGGGCGGCGTCGAGCAGCAGCTGCAGCTGCCCGCGCACCTTCTGCTGACCGACGAACTCGGCGAGCGAGCCCGGGCGGAGCGCCCCCTCGACGGCGAGCTCCGACTCGTCCTCGGGAGCGGCGGGGTCGTGCGGGGCGTCGCGGTCGGCGTTCCCGGGGAATGCGTCAGACACCCGTGCGCTCCGTCCTGCTCGGGCCCAGCTGAGCGAGGGCGAGCTTCAGCAGAGCGGGCACGGCGGCGCGCTCGGCCGCCGAGGCTCCGCCGACGATCTCGTGCACCGTCTCGGTGCTGACCCGCTCGCTCCAGCCGAGCGCGACGAGCGCGGCGACGACCTGCGCCGCGATCGCGGTGGGCGCGGCGCCGCCCGCATCGCCCCCGCCGCGCGGTGCGGCGTGCAGCTTTCCCGCCAACTGGACGACGATGAGCTTGGCCGTCTTCGGCCCGATGCCCGACACGCGCCGGAACGGCGCGTCGTCCTCTGCCGCGACCGCATCGGCGATCTGGTCGACCGACAGCGCCGACAGCACCCCGAGGGCCGATTTGGGTCCGACGCCAGACACGCTGAGCAGCAGCGCGAACGTCTCGAGCTCGCCGCGCTCAGCGAAGCCGAACAGGGAGAGCGCGTCGTCGCGGACGACGAGGTTCGTGTGCAGAAACGCCTCGTCGCCGACCCGCAGCGTGCGGGCCAGCGGGGCGGGCACGGCGACGGCGAACCCGACGCCACCCACCTCGACGATGGCCAACTCGGCATCCACATGCAGCACCGAGCCGCGCAGCGAGGAGATCATCCCGTCAGCCTACGACCCGGTTCGGACGTTTGTTCGAGCGACACGCGTCGGGGCGTCTCGAGGTGCAGGACTGACCGCATCGGAGCGCGTCCACCGCCACGATCATCGCCGGGCGGCCGCGCGCTCGGCGTCGGCCCACGCGCGCTGCGCGGGGGTGAGCGCGCCCGAGGCGACCGGCGTCGCAGAGCCGCGACGCCACGCGTGGCAGAGCGCGATGGCGAGGGCGTCGGCGGCGTCGGCCGGCTGCGGCAGCGCGTCGAGGCGCAGCACACGCGCGACCATCGTCTGCACCTGCAGCTTGTCCGCCGAGCCGTAGCCGGTGATCGCGGCCTTCACTTCGGAGGGCGTGTGGGTCGCCGCCGGCAGGCCGTGCTCGGCGGCGAGCAGCAGTGCGACCCCGCTCGCCTGGGCGGTGCCCATCACCGTGGCGCGGTTCTGCTGCGCGAACACGCGCTCCACGGCCACGACGTCGGGGCGGTGCGCGGCAAGCACCGATCGAAGGCCCGCCGCGATCACGGCCAGGCGTTCGCCGATCGGCAGCTCGGTGCCCGATCGCACGGCACCGACGTGCACGAGCGTCGCCGAGCGGTCGCGCGCGACGTCGACGACGCCGACGCCGCAACGGGTGAGGCCCGGGTCGATGCCGAGCACGCGAAGAGCGGATGCCACTCCCCCACGCTACGTGCGGGCGCGCCGCCTCGGCGGCGTGACGCGCCGCGGCGCAGCACGCCAGACGCGAGACGCGCCGCACCGGCGAGGTGCGGCGCGTCTGCGCATCAGGGTTGCGGCGTCAGCTCCTACTCGTCGTCCTCGAGCTCCGCCTGCACGTCGACGGAGAGGTCGAAGTTGCTGAAGACGTTCTGCACGTCGTCGCTGTCCTCCAGCGCGTCGATCAGGCGGAACACCTTGCGCGCGGTGTCGGCGTCGATCTCGACCTTGAGGTTCGGCACGAACTCGACATCGGCCGACTCGTACTCGATGCCCGCGTCCTGCAGCGCGGAGCGCACCGGCACGAGGTCGGTCGCCTCGGTGATGACCTCGAACCCGTCGGCGTGCGACTCGACCTCTTCGGCGCCGGCCTCGAGCACGGCGAGCATGACATCGTCCTCGGTGGTTCCCTCACCCGAGACGACGATGACGCCCTTGCGCGTGAAGTTGTAGGCGACCGAACCGGGATCGGCGAGCGTCCCGCCGTTGCGGCTGAGGGCGGTGCGCACCTCCGCGGCGGCGCGGTTCTTGTTGTCGGTCAGACACTCGATCATCAGGGCGACACCGTTCGGGCCGTATCCCTCGTACATGATCGAGGTGTACTCGACCGACTCGCCGCCGATGCCCGCGCCGCGCTTGATCGCGCGGTCGATGTTGTCTTTGGGGACCGAGGTCTTCTTCGCCTTCAGTACGGCGTCGTACAGGGTCGGGTTGCCGGCCAGGTCGGCGCCGCCGAGCTTCGCGGCGACTTCGATGTTCTTGATGAGCTTCGCCCACGACTTGGCACGGCGCGAGTCGATGACCGCCTTCTTGTGCTTGGTCGTGGCCCATTTGGAGTGTCCGGACATGACGCCCAGTTTACGGGCCCGCGGCCCTCGGCATCATCCGCCCGTCGTCGGCGTCACCCGACGATCTTGGCCAGCGTGCGAAGGTTCCGCGTGGTCGTCGTCTGCCGGTAGGCCGCTTTCGCGACGATCTTCCCGAACGGGCTGTCCACCGTGTGACCCTTCACCGGGCTCCAGTAGACGACGCCGAACCCGGCGCCGGTCGGATCCTCGGCGGGATCGACCGTCGCCGCGGCATCCATCAGCGCGTCCCGCACGCCGGCATCGGCGCAGAAGATGACATACGGCTGGCGGTCGGCGTCCGCGGCGTCGAACGGGAAACCCTCGAGCGCGGCAGCGAGCTCGTCGAGGGTGACGAGCACGATCCACGCGTCGTAGTCGAACCGGCGGCGCAGCGCGGCCTCGATCGACGCCTTCAGTGCGGAGCGATCGGCCGCCTCGGCCTGCGCCCTGAACCGGACATTCCCGCTCGCGAGTACGGTCACGACGTCCGCGTGCCCCTCGTCGCGGAACACCGCGGCGAGGTCGGCGTTCCGGATCGTCACGCCGTTGACGTTGACACCGCGCAGGAGCGCCACCCAGCTGGTCATGACTGCAGGCTAGCGGCCGCCGCCGACCTCACGCCCGCGGATGCGCGCGAGGAGCATCTCGTGGAACCGGGTGTCGCCCGACACCTCGGGGTGGAAGGCTGTGGCGAGGAGGTTCCCCTGCGCCACGGCCACGATGCCTCCGCCGGCCGACTCGGGCAGCGACGCCAGCACCTGGACGTCGGGACCCGTCTCGACGACGACCGGCGCGCGGATGAAGGTCGCGTGCACCGGCGCGTCGAAGCCGTGCGCGACGAGATCGGTCTCGAACGACTCGACCTGACCGCCGAACGCGTTCCGGCGGACGGTGACGTCGAGACCGCCGAAGCTCTCCTGCCCGACGATGGGGTTCGCGATGCGATCGGCGAGCAGGATGAGGCCCGCGCAGGTGCCGTAGACCGGCATCCCCTCCGCGATCGCCGCCCGGATCGGCTCCCGCATTCCGAATGCCCGTGCGAGCTTGTCGATGACGCTCGATTCGCCGCCGGGAAGGACCAGGCCCTGGGCGGCGTCGAGGTCGCCCGGTCGGCGCACCGGCACCGGCTCGACGCCGAGGGCCGCCAGCACGCGGGAGTGCTCGCGCACGTCGCCCTGCAGGGCGAGCACCCCGACGCGCACGGTCATCGCGGCCCGCCCCCGGTCATCATCCGTCGGACCGGCGGTGCGGGTGTCACCTGCCGCGCACCGCGCGTACACACCAACCCCACCTCTCCGACGCCTGATGACGCCACGCGCCGGAGCCGCCGGCAGAGCCGCCGCCGGGCGGTCACCATCCGCGCTCGGCGAGCCGGTGCGGGGCCGGCAGATCGGCGACGTTGATGCCCACCATCGCCTCGCCGAGACCGCGCGAGACCTCGGCGATGACCTTCGGGTCGTCGAAGAAGGTCGTCGCCTTGACGATCGCCGCCGCCCGGGCCGCCGGGTCGCCGCTCTTGAAGATGCCCGAGCCGACGAACACGCCGTCGGCGCCCAGCTGCATCATGAGGGCGGCGTCGGCCGGCGTCGCGACCCCGCCGGCGACGAACATGACGACCGGCAGCGCGCCGGCCGCCGCGACCTCCGCGACGAGCTCGTACGGCGCCTGCAGGTTCTTCGCGGCGACGTACAGCTCGTCCTTCGGGAGCGCCTGGAGCGCCGCGATCTCACCGCGGATCGTGCGGATGTGCTTCATCGCCTCGGAGACGTCGCCCGTGCCGGCCTCGCCCTTGGACCGGATCATCGCGGCGCCTTCGGTGATGCGCCGGAGCGCCTCGCCGAGGTTCGTCGCCCCGCAGACGAAGGGCACCGTGAAGTCCCACTTGTCGATGTGATTGACGTAGTCGGCGGGCGAGAGCACCTCCGACTCGTCGATGTAGTCGACGCCGAGCTCCTGCAGCACCTGCGCCTCGACGAAGTGTCCGATGCGCGCCTTCGCCATCACCGGGATAGACACGGCGGAGATGATCCCGTCGATCATGTCGGGGTCGCTCATCCGCGACACGCCGCCCTGCGCCCGGATGTCGGCGGGCACGCGCTCGAGCGCCATCACGGCGACCGCCCCGGCGTCCTCGGCGATCTTCGCCTGGTCGGGGGTGACGACGTCCATGATGACGCCGCCTTTCAGCATCTCGGCGAGGCCGCGCTTGACGCGCGAGGTGCCGGTGGTGGATGCAGACATGGATGCCTCTCTCAAAAGTCCGGATTATGACCTAGGCCAAAACGTAGCATGACCCGTGACATAGGCTGGGCGCATGATCCTCGACGTGCCCGCGCCCCCGATCGTGGGCCGCACCGCCGGCGAGATCGCGGAGAGCGTGCGCGAGCTCGCCGAGCGGGGGCAGCTCACCGCGGGCGACCCGCTCCCCTCTGTGCGCGCGCTCGCCGATGCGCTCGGCATCAACCGCAACACCGTCGTCGCCGCGTACCGCCAGCTCGCGCAGGCGGGCATCGTCGAGTCTCGCGGCCGCGCGGGCACCCGCCTCGCCGCGGTGCGCCGGATGCCGCAGGAGGGTTTCGCCGCGGGCAGCGTGCTCCGCGACGTCGGCACCGGCAACCCCGACCCGGCGCGGATCCCCGACCCCTCGCGAGCGCTCAGCCGCGCCGCCGGGCGGCCCGTGCTCTACGGCGAGCCGGTCATCGACCCGGACCTCGCCGCGTGGGCGACCGACTGGATGCGCGACGCCGTCGGCGGTGAGCGCGAGTTCGCGCTCACGATCACCGGGGGCGCGTCCGACGCGATCGACCGTCTGCTCTCGCAGGCGCTCACGCGCGAGGACGCCGTGGCCCTCGAAGACCCGTGCTTCCTGTCGAGCCTCAACACGGTGCGCCTCGGCGGCTACCGGCCCGTCGCCGTCCCCGTCGACGACGAGGGCATGACGGTCGAGGGCCTGCAGGCCGCACTCGACGCCGGGGTGCGCGCCGTCGTCTGCACCCCGCGCGCGCAGAACCCCACCGGAGCGAGCCTCACCGCAGAGCGCGCCGAGGCGCTGCGCGCGGTGCTCGCGAGGCATCCGTACGTCCTCGTCATCGAGGACGACCACTTCTCGCTGCTCTCCCCCGAGCCGTACCACTCCGTGATCGGTCCCACGCATCAGCGCTGGGCGCTCGTGCGCTCGGTGTCGAAGTTCCTGGGGCCCGACATGTGCCTCGCGGTCGCCGCGTCCGATCCCGACACCGCCGAGCGGCTGGCGCTCCGCCTCAGCCCGGGCACCACCTGGGTGAGCCACCTGCTGCAGCGCCTCGCCGTCGCGATGCTGACCGACGGCGACGTGACCGCGCAGATCCAGGCGGCCGGCGCGCACTACGCGGAACGCAACGCCGCGTTCGCCCGACGCCTGGACGCCGCCGGACTGCCGACCCGCGCGGGCGACGGACTGAGCCTCTGGCTCGACGTCGGCGCGCCCGCGCGCCTCGTCGCCGAGCAGCTCATGCGCCGCGGCTGGCTCGCGCGCGTCGGCGACGAATTCATGCTCGCGGGCGCCGCGGCCTCCCGGCACCTCCGCCTCACCGTGCACGACCTCGACGACGCCGACGCCGAACGCCTCGTCACCGACCTCGTCGCCGCCCGGACGGTCGCGGCCGCCGGGGCCGCGCCGTCCGCATCCGATCCCCGATCCCCCGAAAGCAGGGCGAACCCGTCATGAAGATTCTCTCCATCCAGTCGGCCGTGGCGTACGGCCACGTCGGAAACTCCGCGGCCGTCTTCCCGCTCCAGCGCATCGGCGTCGAGGTGCTGCCGGTGTACACCGTCACCTTCTCGAACCACACCGGATACGGGGCGTGGCGCGGGCCGCTGATCTCACCCGACGACGTGCGCGACGTGATCATCGGCATCGAGGAGCGCGGCGTGTTCGGCGAGATCGACGTCGTGCTCTCGGGCTATCAGGGCAGCGACGGCATCGGCGACGTGATCCTCGACGCGGTCGCGCGGGTGAAGTCGGCGAACCCGGATGCCGTGTACGCGTGCGATCCCGTGATGGGCAACGCGAAGAGCGGATGCTTCGTCGCCCCGGCGATCCCGGTGCTGCTGCGTGAGCGGGTCGTGCCGAACGCCGACATCGTCACGCCGAACCAGTTCGAGCTGGGCTTTCTCACCGAGACCGAGCCGACCGACCTCGACTCGACGCTCGCCTCCGTGGACGCCGCCCGCGCGATGGGCCCCTCGACGGTGCTCGTGACGAGCGTGGAGCGCCCCGACCGCCCGGAGGGCACGATCGAGATGCTCGCCGCCGACGCCGAGGGCGCGTGGATCGTGCAGACGCCGCACATCCCGATGAAGGCGAATGGGTCGGGAGACGTCACGGCCGCGCTGTTCACGGCGCACTACCGGGCGACCGGCGACGCGGCATCCGCACTCTCGAAGACCGTCTCGAGCGTGTTCGACCTGCTGCAGCTGACGTACGAGTCGGGTCAGCGCGAGCTGCAGCTCGTCGAGGCGCAGGAGTTCTACGCGCACCCGCGCGAGCAGTTCGCCGTCACGCGCGTGCGCTGAGCCGGCGCGGCGCGATCAGGCGGGCCAGGCGGATGCCACGGCCTCGCGCACCTCGCCGAGCAGCTGCGGCAGGGCCTTCGTGCGCGCGATGATCGGGAAGAAGTTCGCGTCGCTTGCCCACCGCGGCACGATGTGCTGGTGCAGGTGCTCGTCGACCCCGGCGCCCGCGACGGCACCCTGATTCATGCCGATGTTGAAGCCGTCGCAGTTGCTGACCTGGCGGAGCACCCGCATCGCGGTCTGGGTGATCGCGCCGATCTCGGCGACCTCTTCCTCGGTCGCCTGATCGTACGTCGCGACGTGGCGGTAGGGGCAGACGAGCAGGTGCCCGGAGTTGTACGGGAAGAGGTTCAGCAGCGCGTAGGACGTGACCCCGCGGTAGACGATCAGGCCGTCGGCATCCGACTTCTGCGGCGCCGCGCAGAAAGGGCATCCGTCGCCGCGGTTCACGTCGGCGCCGGCGTTGATGTACACCATGCGGTGCGGAGTCCACAGCCGCTGGAAGCCGTCGGGGACGCCGGCGAACTCGCTCGCCTGCTCGAGGCGCGCGTCGCCGGCATCCTCGACCGTCACGCCAGGTCTTCCGCGGTGTTGACGAGCGCGTGCGACACGATCGCGGCGACGATCTTCTCGATCGCCTCGTCGACGGGGATGCCGTTGGTCTGCGACCCGTCGCGGAAGCGGAACGACACCGTGCCCGCCGACCGGTCCTGCTCGCCCGCGATGAGCTGCAGCGGCACCTTCTGCGTGGTGTGCGTGCGGATCTTCTTCGGCATGCGGTCGGCGGAGTGGTCGACCTCGGCACGGACGCCCCGCTCGCGCAGCCGCGTCACGATCTCGTCGAGGTAGGGCGCGAAGTCATCCGCGACGGGGATGCCGACGACCTGCACCGGCGCCAGCCACACGGGGAAGGCGCCGGCGTAGTGCTCGAGCAGGATCGCGAAGAACCGCTCGACCGAGCCGAAGAGGGCACGGTGGATCATCACCGGGCGGTGCTTCTCGCCGTCGGGTCCGGTGTACTCGAGTTCGAAGCGCTCCGGCTGGTTGAAGTCGAGCTGAATGGTCGACATCTGCCAGGTGCGGCCGATCGCGTCACGCGCCTGCACGGAGATCTTCGGTCCGTAGAAGGCCGCGCCGCCCGGGTCCGGCACCAGCTCGAGGCCCGAGGCCTCGGCGACCTCGCGCAGCGTCTCGGTCGCCTCGGTCCACAGCGCGTCGGCGCCGATGAACTTCGGGTTGCCGTCTTCCTTGGTCGACAGCTCGAGGTAGAAGTCGTTGAGGCCGTAGTCGCGCAGGGTCTGCAGCACGAAGTCGAGGCTGTGGATGAGCTCGCCCTTGACCTGGTCGGCCGTCACGTAGATGTGGGTGTCGTCCTGGGTCATCCCCCGCACGCGGGTGAGGCCCGACAGCGTTCCGCTCTTCTCGTAGCGGTACACCGAACCGAACTCCGACAGGCGCAGCGGCAGCTCACGGTAGGAGCGTCCGCGCGAGCGGAAGATCAGGTTGTGGAAAGGGCAGTTCATGGGCTTCAGGTAGTACTCCTGGCCCTCGCGGCTGACGTGTCCGTCGGCATCCACGACCTCATCGAGCACCATCGGCGGGTACATGCCGTCGGCGTACCACTGCAGGTGGCCGCTCGTCATGAACAGGTCGCCCTTGGTGATGTGCGGCGTGTTGACGACGTCGTAACCGCTCGCGAGCAGGCGCTCGCGCATGTAGCGCTCGATCTCGTATCGGATGATGCCGCCCTTGGGGTGGAACACCGACAGGCCCGAACCGATCTCGTCGGGGAACGAGAACAGGTCGAGCTCCTTGCCGAGCTTGCGGTGGTCTCGCTTGGCAGCCTCTTCGAGGCGCGCCTGGTAGGCGCGCAGCTCGTCCTTCGTGGGCCATGCGGTGCCGTAGATGCGCTGCAGCTGCGGGTTCTTCTCGCTGCCGCGCCAGTACGCGCCCGCGATGCGGGTGAGGTCCCAGCCGTTTCCGACGAGGCGCGTCGAGGGCACGTGCGGTCCGCGGCAGAGGTCGCGCCAGGCCGTCTCGCCGTCCTTGGTGACGTTGTCGTAGATCGTGAGCTCGCCGGCGCCGATCTCCGCCGACGCTCCCTCGGCCACGTTCGCTCCCGATCCGGGCCCGCCGGCCAGGTCGATGAGCTCGAGCTTGAACGGCTCGTCGGCCATCTCGGCGCGCGCCTCGTCCTCGGTGACGACCCGGCGGACGAACCGCTGGCCCTCGCGGACGATGCGCTCCATCTCCTTCTTGATCGCCTTGAGGTCTTCGGGCGTGAAGGGATCGGCGACACCGAAGTCGTAGTAGAAGCCGTCGGTGATCGGCGGTCCGATGCCGAGGTTCGCCTGCGGGCGGATGCGCTGCACGGCCTGCGCGAGCACGTGCGCGGTCGAATGACGCAGGATCGACAGGCCGTCGGCACTGTCGACGGTGACGGGCTCGACCTCGTCGGAGGCGTGCACCGTCGTGGCGAGGTCTTTCAGCTCGCCGTTGACGCGCAGAGCGATGACGGAACGGTCGGGGAAGAGGGCGAAACCGTCGGCCGGGTAGGACACGTCGGCCGCGGGTGAGACGTCAGTCAAGGGGGCTTCTCCAGAAAAGTGGCTGCAGACCAGCGGATGGAACTCGGATGCTCAGCTTCGGGCGCTCGGCGCCCTGCCCGCTCAGGCGCCGGTCGTTCGCCGGTCGAGCGCGCCCGCGCCGGGCGTCCGCACGGCGGGTGTCCGGCGAGATTCCATACCCCGAGTCTATCGCCGCGGCACGGGCGCCGCGGAGGGTGCGGCGGAGGTCGTGGTGAAGGTTGCGATCGAAGGTGCGGGCGAGGGGTCCATGATGGATGCCGTGAAACTCGCCCTCGTCGGAGTCGCGCTGCTCCTCGCGGGCGGCGCTGCAGTCGCGTTCGGCGTGCTGCCCGTGGTCGACGCCCTCGCGATCGCCGACCGGGTGTGGCCGATCCTGCTCTTCGTCGTCGCCGTGACCGTCGTCGCCGAGCTCGCCGCGCGCGCCGGCGTGTTCGACCTCGTCGCGGCGCACCTGGCGCGTCGCGCCCGCGCCGCGGGTGAGCGACCCGGTCCTCCTCCGATGGGCGGCGGGGGTCCTCCTCGTCATGCTGCCGCTTCTCGTCAGCGGCATCCCGCCGTGGATGCCAGCGCTCGGCGCCGCCGTCGTGCTCACCGTCGTGTTCGCGGGGCGCTCGCCCGGAACGCTGCGCGTCGCACTGCTGTCCTGGCCGCTCGTCGTCTTCGCGTCGGGCCTCTTCCTCGCCGTCGGCGTGCTCGAGGCATGGGGGCTCCCGGCCGTGCTGAGTGCCGCGACGGGATCGGGCGAGACCCTCCCCGAGCTGTGGCGGCTCGCGGGCATCGGCGCGCTCGCCGCGAACGACGTGAACAACCTGCCCGCCTATCTGGCGCTGGAGCCCGTGGCCGACTCCCCCGTGCGTCTCGCTGCCCTGCTCATCGGGGTCGGCGCCGGGCCGCTCGTGACGCCGTGGGCGTCGCTCGCGACGCTGCTCTGGCACGAACGGCTGCGCGCGGTCGGCGTCGAGGTGCCTTGGGGCCGCTACGTCCTCGCGGGCCTCGTCGCGGCGCCCCTGATCGTCGCCGGCGCGGTCGTGCCCCTCGCCGTCCGGTGAGAGCTCGTCCACGGCCTGCAGCGCTCAGAGGTGCTTGGCCGCCTCGCGGACGCTCAACGGGCTGAGCTCGTGCGCGGCGACGAACGCGCGCACCCATTCCGGATCGGTGCGCGCCGCGTCGCGCAGGGCCCAGCCGATCGCCTTGCGGAGGAAGAACTCACGGTCATCCGCGTTCTGCTCGATCACGTCGGCGAGCAGGTCCCGGTCGAGGTCGGCGCGCCGCCCGAGCTGAGCGATGATCGCCAGCCGGCGGAGCCAGAGGTCGTCGTCGGTGCTCCAGTCGCGCACGAGCGCGCCGGTGCGCACGGGGTCGGCGTCCAGCAGGTCTGAGAGACGATGCGCCAGCTCGTCGGTGACGTCCCACGACCGCCCGGTGCGCACCATGTGCTCAATGAGCGGCACTGTCTGGGGGGTCGCCGCGCAACGCGTCGAGGCCGAGGAGCGCCTGCGCGGCATACCGCTCCTCGCGGTGCGACGCCTCGTCCCACAGCACGCGGGCCGCACCTTTGAGGACGTCGGGTGCCGCCTCGCGCCCCGCGGCGCGGGCGATCTGTCGGGTCGTCGGCACCGCGACACCGAGGAATGGCATCTCCGACTTCATATACGCCTGCTGCCCGGGGGCGCGCGCCGGATCGGCAGCCTCCCTCAGGCGTTCGCGAATCCGCGCGACGAGCGCGTCGACACTCACCCGATCGGCCTCGGCGCTCGTCACGAGACGGTGAGGTCGACCTGGATCTCGCCCGCGAGGGCTTCGAGGGCCGTCGTGATGGCTTCGGCATCCTCACCGCGCGGCACGCTCACCGATACGGATGCCTCGAACAGCGTGCCTCCGGCCATGGGCGCGTCGAGCGTGCGGCTGCGGAACCCGTCGATCGAGAGCGCGTGCTCGGCGATCGCCGCCGTGACGTCGCGCACGATCCCCGGCCGGTCGTTGCCGAGTACCGTGAACGAGAGCGTGGTGGGCGCGTCGGGCGCGGTCGAGGTCGGCGCGCCCGCCGTCGCGGCTCCGCTGTGGGCGGTGACGCGCAGCAGCCCGTCGAGTCCGTGGAGCGCGGTGCTCAACTCATCGACGCGCTCATCGGGCACGGTGACCAGCACGATGCCGGCGAACGCGCCGGCGAGCTCGGCGAGCTCGCTCTGCTCCCAGTTGCCGCCGGCGTCCGACACCGCCGCCGCGAGCGCCTGGACCAGTCCGACGCGATCGTCTCCGACGACAGTGAGCACGAGTTGGGCCATGTGCCGAGCCTAACGCCGCACCTCGCCCGGAAGGAGACCCGGGTTCGGGAGGAGGCCTGCACTCGGGAGGAGAACTGCACTCGGGAGGATGCCCGGGCGCGCCGCGTGCTCGCGAACGCAGATCTCCGCTGGAGCGCTATGGCCCCAACGAAGAAACCCCCGGAGATCCGGGGGAAGTGCTCGGCCTGCGGGTCGCGACATCCGAGACCGGAGCGGCATGGAACAGCTTCTTCGCCGACCTCGTCGCTCGCCGACCCGCTCGGGGTTGCCCTGGTCACCTCCGGCGCGCACGCCGGTCTCGTGGAGGCGATCGCTGCGAACCTGCCTGGCGCGGGATGGCAGAGATCACTCGTCAAGATGGGTAGTGGCGGGATCGTCCCGCTGGTTCATCCTCACCGTCGGGAGAGGACCTTGGCAGCGTGACCTTCGAGGTCCAGCGGCAGACCTGTCCCTCCCGGCGGTGGCGGATTCCGACTGGCTAGTGGGAGTCGTGCCCCGACAGCGGGAGCACCTGAGTGAGCGTCCAGAGGGGTCCGTCACGAGGCGGGCCTCGTCTTCGAAGGAGAAGCGCTCATGCCAGACCTCAACTTGCCAGCGTGGCCGGTATTCGCCGGCATCGACTGGGGCGGTGAGAACCACCAGCTCTGCGTTGTCGCGCCCGACGGGAAGCGGCTACTTGAGACACGTGTCAGTCACGACGTCGCCGGGCTCCACCAACTCGACCTGCATCTGAACGGCTTCGGGCGGCAGGTCCCGATCGCGATCGAACGCTCCGAAGGTCTCCTCGTCGAGCACCTTCAAGCGACCGGGCATGCGGTGTTCCCCGTGTCTCCGCGGATCTCCGCGAGGGCGCGGGAGCGTTACAAGGTCGCTGCGGTCAAGGACGACCGGTTCGACGCGTTCGTACTCGCCGACACGCTCCGCTTCGACCATGCGCACTGGCGCCCGCTGTCGGTCCCGTCACCGCTGCTCGCCGAGATCAAGGCACTCACACGCGACCGGGACCGGCTCCTCGAGACGCAGCAGGCGACGGAGAGTCAGTTGCGGATGATCCTCGAGGCCTACCACCCCGCACCCGTTCGGTTGTTCTCGTCCGTCGACCGGCAGATCACGCTGTCGTTCGTAACGGACTATCCGACACCGGCGAACGCGTCCCGGGTGAAGACCACCAGGATGGCAGGGTTCCTTTCCCGACACCACTACACCGGCAGAGTCCCCGCGCAGACCCTCGCGGACCGGATGAGACAGAACCTGCTCTCCGGCTCGCCAGGAACGGTCGCGGGCAAGAGCTTCTCCGCTCTCGCATTCACCCAGGTGCTGCAGCTTCTGAACACGCAGCTCGCCGAGTACGACGACGCAATCGCCGCAGCCACCGCGGAGCACCCGGACGCCCTGATCTTCGCCAGCTTTCCCGGCATCGGCCCCGTGCTCACTGCGGTGCTGCTCGCCGAGATCGGTGAAGACCGCGCAAGGTTCCCGCAACCTGAAGTGCTCCTCGCCGAAGCCGGCCTCGCCCCGGTCACCCGCTCGTCGGGCAGGTCCCGGTCGGTCAGGTTCCGCTACGCCGCGAACAGCCGCCTCCGAGAAGCAACCATGTGGTGGGCGTTCAACTCCATCAAGATGTCACCCTGGGCGGCCGCCGCGTTCCGCGACGCCCGGGACCAGAAAGGTCAGCGCTACCACCGCGCTCTCCGCGGACTCGCCGCACGCTGGACCCGCATCCTCTGGCGCTGCTGGACCAACCACGAAACCTACGACCCCGCCCGCCACGGCTCAGCCGCACTGATCACCGCCGCCTGACCGCGCGCTTTCGACACCCCCGCCCGACACTCGAGGCCGAGCGGCGCCTTCAGCGCGCCCACGCAAACACACCAAGATCTGCACCCAGTTGACAGTGGGAGTCTCGGTCGAGCACATCGGTAGCGGCCTGGAGCGGCGTTGCGGGCATGCCGAGAACGTTAGCGCGTCGGTGCGTGTCGATAGGTTCGGGTACATAAGCGATAGCTGGCCGGACGTGCCGACGAAACAGTCTTGGACGCCGCAGGCCTGCCCTCGCGGCCCTTCTGGCAGTGCGCTCAGTGCGGCGCGGTGCGCCTTCTATAGCGTCCATCTGAGGCTCGGCTGTGCGTCTGGCACGATGTGACCATGAGCACGACTGGGCCTGTGACGGAGCCGACTGCCCCCGGCTGGTGGCGACGCCTCGGCATCAAGATCGGTGACGGCCTCGGAGAATGGCTGGCGGAGCACCGAGCGGTGACTCTTCTCCTGACTGTGCTGGGCGGGGTATCCGCGGCCCTGTCGCCCTTCTTGTGGCTCAACATCCCCGAAGGCGGAACGGTCGTCTTCCTGTTCCCAAACGAAGCATGGTGGATCACGTTCCGGGTCATCTCGATAGCTGCGGGAGTGCTCGCTGTTCTCGCGGTCGTGGGCGACAAGGCGGCTGATGCATGGGAGGCCCGCACCTCTTCACGAACCATCGCAGAGGGTGAGCGAGCGGCTGAGAAGTCGATCTTGGATCTGAACGTGGTCCTCAATGAAGCCATCCGGACACTGTTCCTGAGCGGGAAGGCGCAAGCTCAGGCTGTCGAAGCGCTACGGCGCACCGTCGTTCAGATGGCGGCGCAGGCCGTGGGGCCAGGGACGCGAGCCACCTCGTACAACCTCCACCGCGAGAAGGACGACCGGCGTGTGCTGAAGGACGCCGTGCATGGAACCTGGGATCGACGCGACAAACCAAACAAACCCTTCTTCGAGCGTCTGCACCCCGACCTCATCATCTGGACGATGATGGATCGAGAAGACGACGAGCCTGAGGTGCACGACTACCCGGAGGAGATCCCGGGATTCGACTGGTCCACGAAGATCGAGCGATACAAGACGTTCTTCTCCGTGCCTGTCAAGGCAGGCTCCGTCCAGCTCGGGATGCTGAGCGTCAACAACCGCGATGTTGGCGCAATCGGTGGCGCACAGCGCGCGGTCATCATCGCGATGGCCAAGGCCCTCGCGCTGGCGACAGCGGCAGCAAACGGTGCGAAAATAATGAACGAAGCGACCGACAAGCAAACTGCGCGTGATGCGCTACAGCCAATGTCGGAGACTACCGCTAGCGTTACGGCAACAGAGGATGGGAGCACAACATGAGCATCAACAGCTACTCGCAAGCTGCCGCCCGTCGTGTGGATGAGCAAGTCGCTCGCAACAACGCGCGACTCAACGCCCGCTACTCGGACGCCTCGCCCGTCGCCCGTCAGGCACTTCAGTCTCGGGAGCGTTACCTACGCGCCCGGGCTCTGGGACGCTAAACCCGGGCTCCACGCAATCGCCGCCCGCAACAATCTCGTTGCGGGCGGCGATTCGCATGCCTACGGACCCGGGCGGGAACTAGGCTCCGGGTCAGTGCCAACTGAGCGCAGCGAACCCGGAGCCTAGTTCCCGCCCGGGTCGTCATAACTTTTTTCCAGGTCAGACGGCTTTTCTGTAGTCCTGGCCGCCGGGCTAGGAAACGGCCAGCACGCCCCGGGCGAGGTCGCTGAGACCTGGCACGAGCTGAACGCCCTCCGCGCCGCCCTGGCTCGTCGTACGCCGCCATGCGGCACGTGCCGTGTCAGCGACGTTGAGCTGTCGGCCCTTCGCGCCGTCAGACACGACCCGCCACCCCTTGCCCACAAGGTAGATGATGGGCGGCGCACTCATACCTCCTCGTGGCGGTTGGGAAGCTTCGCCCCCGGTTAGCCGTGGCGCTCCGAAACCATCGTTCCGAGATGGACAGCTCACGGCCAGGACCCGAGTCCGTAGAGCTTCCGCGATGTCTCGGCGCGCGTCCAGAGCGCCCTCATGGCAGTGTCTGCGCGGGGGTCGGCCTCTCCTCCCGCCAAGCGCCGTCGGTCGAGGAACGCGAACACGTCCGCAGCCTGCAAAGCTCGTGAGCGATGGCTGGGCGCGAAATGGATGGTGTCTATGACTCTTTGAAGGTCGGTTCGCATGTATGCGCCGGGAGTACCGATCAGCTTGAAGTCGCTGAACAGGTCGCGTATCTCTGCACTGTCGTGCCGTTCGTCCGCTATGACGAGCGTCGTCCGCTTACGTGCGACATGCTCGACACGCTGCAAGAGCTGGGTGAGGGCAACTCGCTCCGCGGAGTATACCCGTGGGTAGCTCTCGCGTGCCTGTCTTCGTCGCAGACGCTCGCGCGAGACTCCCCGTAACACGATGCGCTCACTCCGCGACAGCACCGCATCGAGCACCTTCCCGAAGATCTTGATGCTGTCTGTCGGCGTGATGCCCGCCCAATCATTCTTCATGTGAAAGAGGTCGTAGGCGTGAATCTCAGCCGACCGCGGCACACCTAGCTTGCGAGCTGCACGCGCGACAATGCGATCCAGATCCCGCGTCAGCTGTAGGACGCCTTTACCCTTCAAGACGACACCTGAGAAGACGAAGTACCCTCCTTCGTCGGACTCGTCGGCATAGCAGAGCAGCACTCTTCCATGTTCCCGAGCCTCGCGTCGATCAGCGCGCGACACGCCGGCACGGAGCGCGCATGTCCCACGCATGTCCCACGCGAGCAGGCTCACGCTCCCCCAGACAGCAAGAAACCCCCGTTGAGACGGGGGTTTCCGGTGGTGCGCGATACTGGGATCGAATTATTATCGTGCTAGCCTGAGGATCGTAGGAATACGGGCATATCCGCGGAATTACGCGGAACATGGACCGGAGATAGAGTCAGGGAAGGTCAGGATTCCCCACATCTGGGCACATGATATTCCCCATATATTCCCCGAAGGATCATGATGGCAGGGAAGCGGCGCAAGCGTCGTGAAGCGTTCGGCCGTGTCGAGAAGCGTGCCAGTGGGCGGTATCGCGCCGGCTACATCGGTCCGGACAACCTGCTTCATCGTGCATCGTCCACATTCGCGACGATGACGGATGCCCGGAACTGGCTCGCGGCGCGGCAGACAGAGATCGCATCGGGTGCGTGGGAGCCGCCGGAGGTTGTCGCTGCCAAACGTGCCCATTCCGCCCGCGAAGCGGCCCGACGAGACATCACTCTCGGCGACTATGCGGCGAAGTGGATCACCACCCGCACGAACTCCCGTGGCGAACCGTTGCGTCCCCGAACTGTCGAAGCGTACGAGAACCTGGTCAGGGCGACGGGTACGCGAGACAGTGACGACAAAGGCGGCCCGCTGGCGCCGCTTGTCGGACGCAAAATCATCGACATCACACCCGAGGCGGTGCGCGATTGGCGCGCAGAGCAAGTGGGCACGGGCAAGCTGACGCAGACGTCGCGGGCCTACGACCTCCTCAAGTCGATCCTCAAGACCGCTGTCGAGGACGACATCATCTCCGGGAACCCTTGCCGAGTGAAAGGTGGCTCGACCGCAACCACTGGCAAGAAGGTTGAGCCGCCGAGCGATCTCGAGCTGGCGACAATCCTCGACTCGATCGACACGCGCTATAGGGCACTCGTGATCCTCGCAGCTGTAGGCGGACTCCGGTGGGGCGAGGCGACAGAGCTGAGGGCGAAGGACATCGCGATCGAACGCGACGAGGACGGCTCAATCGACGGCGTGCGCATCGCCGTCGAGCGCCAGGTCGTCTACACGGTCAAGGGTGGACGCAAGACCGGTGATGTGAAGTCGTTGGCGGGAAAGCGCTCCGTTGCGATTTTCGGCGACGACGCGAAGGTTGTTGCCAAGCAGACCCGCGGCAAGATCGGCGACGCGCTGCTGTTCACGAGCGCGGACGGGACAAGCTGGCTCCCGCAGAGCGCGTTCTGGCGGCACTGGCACAAGGCAGTAGTCGCAGCCGACCGCGAAGACCTGCCCTTCCACGCACTGCGGCACTATGCCGGCACGCGGTACGCACAGACCGGCGCGACCGTGAAGGAGACCATGGCACGGCTCGGACACTCGTCGACGAAGGCCGCGATGCGCTACCAGCACGCGGGGAGCCGCGACGACGAGCTCGCCCGTCGCATGAGGCGCTGATGGCGCGGGCTCGCGGCGCCAACGTGCGAGCCGTCGAAGCTCGCCTATACGACGCAGGCCCAGTCGCCCGATGCGACCGGTTCTGACTGGTTCCCCATAAGGAAGGGGAACCAGGAACCGGTCTTCTCGTGTCTTCGCCGTCGACTGGTTCCCTACGTCGTGGAACCGCTGGGAACCAGGAACCGGTCGAGCCCGACTTTCCACGCGTCGGGCGCCCGCGCCACGCGGATCCGTCCGGCCAAGGTTGCTCAGCGGGAGGAGGATTCGATGTCTGATGCAGCGGTGCTGCAACAAGGTGCCTCCTCACAGCCACTACTCTCGCCGAGCATTCGACGGCAACGATGACCGACCGACTGCGAAGGTCGTCGACGTCGGTGCTCACACCTACACTGCAGAACGTGACCAGTGTAGAGAGTGCAAACCAGGCCTTCCGCGATGCGCGCGATGTATATCGCTCCGCTCGCAAAGAGCAGCGACGATTGATCGTCGACGCGCTCACGCGCGCAGGCTTCACAGTGAAGACCCGCGGGCACGCGGGGCGGGGGCTGACGACGTACAGCAGCGGAGGGCGCCTCGCGCCGCCATTCGACCTCTCAAACTGGATGTGGGTCGAAGGCGAGCGCGGTGAGCACCGGGTGGTGGTGCGCCTACAGGTGCTCGACCAGGATCCGAACTCAAAGAACATCCATGCACTGATCGACCGGCTCGGAATCTCCGTGTCTCGTTCGGGTGTCTCCGTGGATGACGGCAGCCCACTCTTCGAAGATGCAACGACCTCACTGGAGCTGCCCCTGAATGATGAAGACCTGGCTGAGATCGTTTCCATCATCGAGGAGAGGATCGCAGCGGCGTCATAGGACGCGAGCCAGTCGTCAGTCGCGAACAGCCCACCGAATCGTGAAGACGTGCTCGCGACGCTCGGTCCCTTCGAGGGCATCCTCGAGCATGCCGAGGTACTCATCGGCCTTGTCACGCAGACGGTCTCTCTCCTCTCGATAGTCGCTGTAGAGATCGTCGGCTCGACGCGAAAGCCTCTGCGCTTCCTTCCGTAGCTTGAGCCGCTCCGTGAGATCTTCTGCTCGGCGTTCCCGAGCGTTGATCTCCTCCTTTGCCCTTTCGAGCTTGCGCGCTTCCGCGTCGTACTTCGCCTTGTGGTCCTTGAGTCGCGACTCGACGAGGTCGCCCTGCTCAATGCTGAACTGTGCCGTGCGCGTCTGCACCTCACCGGTGAATGCTGCCGCCTGGGCATCTAGGGCCGCCTGAAGCGCGGTCGTGTCGGGCGTTGCGGTCTCGTTGTTCTCGACGCACCCAAGATCAAGCAAGTGCTCAACTTGTTCCGCATCGAGCACCGCACCACCATCCGTCAGCCCTGCGGCAAGCAAGTACGACTCGACAATTGTGTCGTTGCCCGCGCTGATCTCGAAGGTCAGGAGGTCGACAGTAAGGAGACCGCTGCTGCCCGAGAGCGCGCGTGCATCTGCAGACGCGCGCTCCGAGGCGCCGACGGAGAAGATCAGCTCACGCTCTGGTGTGTTCTCGCCGAGTGCCGCCCTGATCACAAACTGTCCAAGGTCGCTGTTGTAGCGATACTGATGGGCGCCCGGGATCGGGGTGGACTTGAAGAAGTAGCGACCCGTCGGGATGCCGCCTTCAGGAGCGTGCAGCAGCGTGAACGTTCGTTCGTCGTCGTCGAACTCGGCGAAGGTGTCGAGCTCGCGCCTGGTGACCTTGATCAGTAGCCGCTCGAAGGCGTTGAGGACGATGTCTGTCTGAGTGTCGTAGTTCTTGAGCTTGTCTTGGACGTTGGGGTCGAGATTGTCGAAGACCCGCGCTCGCGCCCTCTGCATCTCGTCGTTGATCTCCGCGGCGTACTGACGCTCGAGTTCATCGAATGCAGCGTTGATCTCCGCCGCGGTCTTGCACCGTTCGAGGATGCCGGCAATTGACTTCTCAAAGTCGAGACCGTCCTCGATGGTCCCGAGAACCTCGTCAGACGCGCCGAAGACGGACGTGAAGAGGTTGAACTTCTCAGTGAGCAGTTCGAGGATGCGCTCCTCAGCAAGGTTGCCCTGGTTCGAGAAGTTGACCACGATGACGTTGTGCGCTTGCCCGTAGCGGTGCACTCGCCCGATGCGCTGCTCCACGCGTTGCGGGTTCCATGGCAGGTCGTAGTTCACCAGCATGGAGCAGAACTGCAGATTGATGCCCTCGGCGGCGGCCTCGGTCGCGATCATGATGGTGCCCCGCTCGCGGAACTCATCGACCAGCGACTTCCGGCGATCGGCAGACGGGATGCCTGTGACGAGGTCTGATCCCTGGTTCTTCTTCAACCAGTCCTGGTGGATCCGCGTGGACTCCGCCGAGTTGTTGCTGCCGTTGAACAGCACGAGTCCGTCGCCGCGACCGGCCTCGCGAAGTGACGCCGCAAGGTACTCCTGTGTCTTCGTCGAGTCGGTGAAGATGATGGCCTTCTGCGGTGCGCCGATCTCTGCGAGCTTGGAAAAGCCCTGATCCAGCGCGTCGAGGAGCTTGACCGCCTTCTGGTTGACAGTGATCGACCGCGCGAGTTCTGCGTAGTCGCTTAGCTCCTGGACCTCAGCCAGCGCTTCCTGACGTCGCTCCTCGATCGCAGTCGAGTCCGGGATACCGATCGGCAAGGCGTCCGTTGCCTCGATTTCCTCATCAGTCATGTCGTCATCGATGAGGGTGCCGCTGTTGTCGCGCCGGTAGCCCGAGCGGAGTTCCGCCTCGAGCCGGTAGGCGATTCTCTCGAGCGTTGAGGCGACCGCTAACGTTGAGGAGCCCAGCCGTTTGCGAAGGATCAGCGCTGAGAGATGGCGCTGCGAACTCGCGAACGCTTACAGCACCGGTCGCTGCAGGTAGGCGTTCACCATGCTGTACAGCGCTTGTTCATCGGGCGAGGGCATGAATCCGAAGGTCATCGGCATGCGCTCGGTGAATCTGATGTACTTCTGTGCGTCGCGCCGCAGCGTGCGCTTGGCGACATGCGAGATGCGCATCGCGAGGTCGTCGTTGCCGTAGTCGTCGGGCCGATCGACGTACCGCTCCTTGAACCCTTCGATCGAGTGGAAGAAGTCGGGTTCGAACACCGACACGAGGCCGAACAGCTCCTCCAGACGGTTCTGAAGTGGCGTCGCCGTGAGGAGGAGCGACTTGCTGGCCGAGCTCATGACGGTGGCGACGGCATCGGCGATCTTCGCGTTGCCCTTCCAGTACGAGCGCAGGCGGTGTGCCTCGTCGGCAACGATCAGATCCCAGTGCCGATACAGGTCTTCCGTGTTGCGCTGGGCGAACTCGTACGAGCAGATCAGCACGAGCGGAACCCAGGTGAGATCCTTCTCCGTCCGCCGCGCGAAGCGTGCCGCCGCTGCGGTGCAGACAAACATCACGACGGCGACTCGGTAGTAGACGACGCCCGCGAGGTCGGCGCCTGACCAGTCGCAGCGAGGCGCACATGCGCCCCCGGCGAAGATCGTGCTCCCGACCCAGATCGCGGTCGTGATCGCGAAAGCGACGACCTGGATGACGGCGACGGCAAGAACGGATGCCGCGGCCCTCCTGCCTGACCTTGTGCTCATCGGCTCAGTTTGTCGTTCTCGGTCGACGCCACGCTCCAGTTGAACGCATCGATCGGGTCGCTCGCGCCGTCCCCGCCCGAACAGCAAGGGATGCCGGGCGACACGCCGCGGCATCCCTCACCCACCCCCGCGTGTCGACGGCGATCCCTTGCAGTTCGGCACCCGCCCCCACCCGCAACGCGACCGGCCGGATCAGTCCCCCGTGATCCAGACCGTCGTCTCCCCCGGCACGGTGTCGCCGTCGAGCGGAGTGCTCGACAGCACGACACGCTGACCCGGCATGAACGACAGCGCGAGCGGTGCGGAGCCGAACACCATCACCACCTCCCAGCCATCCGGGCGGCGGAAACGCAGCACATCGCCGCGGCCGGTCTCGACCCACTCCAGTCGCTCCAGCGCCAGGAGCTCGTGCCGCAGGGCGAGGGCACGGCGGTAGAGCGAGAGAGTGGATGCCGGATCGCCCTCCTCCGCCTGGACCGACGCGTCCGCGAACCACGACGGCTGCGGCAGGTGCGCACCCCCCGAACCGAAGCCGAACGAGGAGCCCTCGCGGGTCCACGGCAGCGGCACGCGGCATCCGTCACGTCCGTACTGCTCCTAGTGGGTGCGGAAGAAGGTCGGGTCCTGCCGCTGGTCGGCGGGGATCTCCGCCACCTCGTGCAGGCCGAGCTCCTCTCCCTGATAGAGATACGCCGATCCCGGCAGCCCCAGCAGGAAACAGCGACGCCGCCCGCCCGCGCCGACTGATCGCGCCGCTCCCCCCCTCCCCGTTACTTTCTTCGTGACCGTCTGGCGGAGGATGCTGGGCGGTGACGGCCTGCCGGGCCCGGCATGATTGCTGCCCCCTGTCCTTGATGATC
>NZ_JAJJIB010000019.1:0-44334 GCF_020905435.1 Microbacterium sp. F2E
CACACGATTATGCCGACAACCGCAGCCCGCCCACCGCCGCTGACCAGGACCGCCCGAGCATCATCGGCATAACCGCGAGCACGGCATAACAGACCGCGATGAGGACGTCCTCGACCCCGCGATTCTTCAGCTCGGTGAACACCTGCAGCCAGAACCGTGCTCCCTCGCCGCCGTCTCCGGCCCAGATCCCGAGGATGTCGCGTTCCCCGGCCGTGGTCACTCCCATCACGACGTAGAACGGGGTGTTGCGGACCTGCCCGTCACGGACCTTCACGACGATCGCGTCCACGAAGATCACCGGATACAGCGAATCCAACGGACGAGAAGCCCACTCGGCGAGCTCGCCGGCGACTTTCTCGGTGATGCGGCTGATGGTGTCTTTGGAGACCTTCGCGCCATAGACCTCGTCGAAATGCGCCGCGATCTCCCCGGTCGTCAGTCCCCGAGCGGTCAACGAGAGGACGATCTGGTCGACCCCGTCCAGCCGGCGTTGGCGTTTCGGGACGATGATGGGCTCGAAAGAGCCGTCGCGACCCCTGGGGACCTCGATGTCGACGGGGCCGATCTCCGTCAGCACGGTCTTCACCCGGGTCCCGTTGCGCATGTTCTCTGCGATCGGGGTCCCGCCGTGTTCATGGCCGAGATGCTCGGTCAGCTCCGCGTCCAACGCGGTCTCGAGCACGTTCTTCGTGAGCTGGCCGAGCAGGCCACCCGGCCCGGTCAGACTCACCCCCTGGTCCTTCGCCTGCGCGAGCAGCCGCTGGGCGATTTCTTTCTGATCGATGATCTCCCCGGTCACGGGATCAATCATCTCGTCGTTAAAGACGACATCGGTCGTGTCAGCCACGGCCATCTCCTTACGGATCAGGCCGGACCCCACACACCGTTATTCAGACAGTCCCCCTGTCGGAGTGCACCGCGCCTAGGCTGGGAACATGGCTGAATCCTCCTGGTCGCTCGGTCGTGCCCTGCGCGGCATGTTCACCAAGCCCACGATCGACGAGAACACGTGGGACGACCTCGAGACCGCTCTGCTGACGGCGGACTTCGGCCCTGAGATCACCGAGCGGATCATCGACGAGCTGCACGAGAAGGTCGACCGCTACCGCACCACCGACCCGCGCGACCTGCAGCGGATGCTCAAGGAGACCCTCGAGGAGCACTTCGCGAAGTTCGACACGACCCTGCGGCTCACCGAGCGCCCGGCGGTCGTGCTCGTCGTGGGCGTCAACGGCGTCGGCAAGACGACGACGATCGGCAAGTTCGCGAAGTTCCTGCAGCGCTACGGGCGATCGGTCGTCGTCGGCGCCGCCGACACGTTCCGCGCCGCCGCCGTCGACCAGCTCGCGACGTGGGCCGAGCGCGGCGGAGCGACGATCGTGCGTCCTCAGCAGGAGGGTCAGGACCCGGCATCCGTCGCCTATCAGACGATCGACTACGCGAAGCAGACCGGCACCGAGATCGTGCTCGTCGACACGGCAGGACGCCTGCACACCAAGGGCGGGCTCATGGACGAGCTCACCAAGATCCGCCGGGTCATCGAGAAGCAGGCGCCGATCAGCGAGGTGCTGCTGGTACTGGATGCCACGACGGGCCAGAACGGTGTCATGCAGGCCGAGGCCTTCCTCGAGCACGCGGGCGTCACGGGACTCGTGCTCACCAAGCTCGACGGGTCGGCCAAGGGCGGCTTCGTCCTCGCCGTGCAGGAGCGCACCGGCATCCCGGTCAAGCTCCTCGGGCAGGGCGAGGACATCGGCGACCTCACCGGTTTCACCCCGCACGTGTTCGTCTCGGCGCTGGTCGATTGACCGGGTCGGCGCGCCGCGGAGCGCCGGCAGTGCGGCGGCGGGGTCGCGCGCGGGCGACGAGGGTGGTTGCATAGGCTCATGGCGATCGAGCACGACTATTTCGGACTGCTGGAGTCCGGGCCCGACGGATCGATCTTCTGGTCCGAGACGGTCGACTTCGCGGATCAGCGGGTGACCGTCGACCTCACCGCGCCCGATCAGGACGACGTGTCGCAGGCGGCGCTCGACGTCGCGGCGGCGATGATCTCGTCGCTCGAGCAGATCGATCTGACCGCGCGGAACGCCATGGTCGCGGAACTCGACGACCGCACGAGCGAGGTGACCGAATACCTGCTGCAGCAGCAGGAGGCGTTCGGCGACGACCTCGAGGACGTGCTCGTCGACATCTCGGGCGACGCGCACATCGACATCATCCGGTCGCTGCAGCTGGTGAGCATGACGATCCTCGCCGACGAGCACGGCGGCGCCGATCCCTTCGCCGTGCTCGAGTACGCGCTCGACACGGATGCCACCGACGAGGTGCTCCTGGTGAACCTCACCAGCGACGGCGCCGTGCAGTCCGTCACGAGCGCCGACTGACCTCACCGCCGAGCCGCTATCCCGCGGCCGAGCCGCCACGGCGCGGACGGTCCGGGGCGTAGCGGCTCGACTGCGGCGTAGCGGCTCGCGGGGTCAGACGGCCTGGGCGAACTCGGTGTCGCCGGCCAGGTGGGCGAGGTGCGTGGGGAGGGGACGGCCCTTGGACGTCATCGACTGGGCCCACAGGCGCCCCGCGCGGTAGGACGAGCGCACGAGCGGGCCGGCGAGCACGCCGAGGAAGCCGATGCGCTCGGCCGCCTCCTTGAACTCGACGAACTCGGCGGGCTTGACCCAGCGCGCGACGGGCAGGTGCCGCGGCGACGGGCGCAGGTACTGCGTGATCGTGACGATGTCGGTTCCCGCGTCGTGCAAGTCCTGCAGCGCTTGAACGACCTCCTCCGGCTCCTCGCCCATGCCGAGAATGAGGTTCGACTTCGTGATGAGGCCCGCGGCGCGCGCCTGGGTGAGCACGTCGAGCGAGCGCTCGTAGCGGAATGCCGGGCGGATGCGCTTGAAGATGCGCGGCACCGTCTCGACGTTGTGCGCGAAGACCTCCGGTCGCGCGTCGAACACCTCGCCGAGCAGCGCCGGGTCGCCGTTGAAGTCGGTGGCGAGCAGTTCGACGCCCGTCTCGGGGTTCACAGTGTGGATCTGCTGGATCGTCTCCGCGTTCAGCCACGCCCCGCCGTCGGGGAGGTCGTCGCGCGCGACGCACGTGACCGTCGCGTAGCGCAGCTGCATGCGGCGCACGCTGTCGGCGACGCGGCGCGGCTCGTCGGTGTCGTAGGCGGCGGGCTTGCCGGTGTCGATCTGGCAGAAATCGCACCGCCGCGTGCACTGCGAGCCGCCGATGAGGAACGTCGCCTCGCGGTCCTCCCAGCACTCGTAGATGTTCGGGCAGCCGGCCTCCTGGCAGACGGTGTGCAGCTCCTCGCCCTTCACGAGCGACTGCAGCGCCTGGTACTCCGGCCCCATCTTCGCCTTCGTCTTGATCCACTCCGGCTTGCGCTCGATGGGGGTCTGGGCGTTGCGCACCTCGAGGCGGAGGAGCTTCCGTCCCTCCGGTGCGCTCGCCGGTCCCGCACCGGGGGCGGGGGTTCCGCAGGCGCTCATGCGGCGACCACCGGCGACGAGGCGGCGAAGGATGCCTGGAACGCGGCCGACACAGCATCCACCACGTCGGCGGGGCGCACATCGCGCCCGAGCACCTCGCTGACGGTCGTGACCCCGGCATCCGCGATGCCGCACGGGATGATCTGCGAGAACGGCAGCAGCGAGTTGTCGCAGTTGAGGGCGAAGCCGTGCATCGTCACGCCGCGCTGCACGCGTACGCCGATCGCGGCGATCTTGTCCTCGGAGAGGAGGCGGCGCACCCAGACGCCGCTCCGTCCCTCGACCCGGTAGCCTTCGACGCCGAGCCCGGCGAGCACGTCGATGAGGATACCTTCGAGCCGCCGCACATGCGCGACGACGTCGACGGGCTCGTGCAGTCGCACGATCGGGTACCCGACGAGCTGGCCCGGGCCATGCCACGTGATCTTGCCGCCGCGGTCGACGTCGACCACGGGGGTGCCGTCGGTCGGACGCTCGTGCCGGGCGGTGCGGGCGCCGGCGGTGAAGACCGGTTCGTGCTCGAGGAGCAGCAGCGTGTCGGGGCGGGAGCCGTCCACGACGCCGGCATGGACCTCGCGCTGGAGAGCCCAGCCGTCGGGGTAGGGGATGAGCGTGGGGGAGAGTCCCACCGTGCGCACGTCGAGCATGACGCTCCTTCGGATCGGGTTTCTGAACCGCGTCCAACAATATGCCCTGGATACAGTGTGGGGATGACAACGGGCCGTCCCCGCGCGACGTCGCGCGACACCATCGCCGAAGCCGCCTGCGAGCTGTTCCTCGAGCGGGGCTACGCCGACACGACGGTCGCCGAGATCACCCGGCGCGCGGGCGTCAGCCGGTCGAGCTTCTTCAATTACTTCACGTCGAAGTCCGACGTGCTCTGGGCGGGGCTGGACGAGCGCATCACGTCGCTCGGCGAGCGTCTCGCGCACGGCGGCGGAGGGGATGGCGCCGCCGCCCCCGCCGCCCCGGCTGCCGCTGCCGCCGTCCGTGCGGAGCTGACAGCGCTCGGCGACGGGTTCGCTCCCGATGCCCTCGCGCTCGCGATCGTGCACGCCGAACCGATGGGCCTCGTCGACGAACTGGAGCGCGACACGGGCATCCGTCGTTCGCGCATCGCCCACGCCGTCACCGGGCGGTTCCGCGCGGGCGGGGCCGACGAGATCGAGGCCGCCGTCGCGGGCGCCGCCTACGCCGGCGCGGTGCTCGCCGCCATCGAATCGTGGGCGCACGCCGGTGCCGGGCAGACGCCGCTCGGTCCGGTGCTGGCCCGCGCCGTGGACGCGGCCGCCGTCACCGCGCCCGGCCCCGTGCGTCAGCTGCGTCTGGTCGCCCGCGCCGACGATTTCGCCGAGGCGCTCGTCTTCTACCGCGACGTGCTCGGGATGCCCGAGCAGGAGTCGTACGAAGGCGACGGCGGCGCACGGGTCGCGATCCTCAGCGCCGGGCGCGCGACGCTCGAGCTGTCGAACCCCGCGCAGGTCGATCTCATCGATCGCGTCGAGACGGACGGCGACGCCCCGAGCGAGCGTCTGCGCGTCGCGCTGGAGGTCGGCGACACGGCCGTCGTCGTCGAACGGCTCGCCGAGGCGGGCGCCGTGGTCGAGGCCTCCGCCCGGGAGACGCCCTGGCGGTCGGTCAACGCGCGGCTGCGCGCCCCGGCGGACCTGCAGGTGACTCTCTTCCAGGAGCTCGGCGCGGCGGAGCCGGTGGACGGTCGCTGAGGCCGCCGCCCGAACGGTGGCTGACGTCGCCGCCCGGCCGGTCGCTGAGGCGGCGAGCCGCGACGGTAGAATCGAGCCATCATGGCGACTTTCGGCACCCTCAGCGATCGGCTGACAGAGACCTTCCGCAACCTCCGCACGAAGGGCAAGCTCACGCCCGCCGACGTCGACGGCACGGTCCGCGAGATCCGGCGCGCGCTGCTCGATGCCGACGTCGCGCTCGTGGTCGTCAAGGACTTCACCGCGAAGGTGCGCGAGCGCGCCCTCGGCGACGAGGTCAACAAGGCGCTCAACCCCGCTCAGCAGGTGGTGCAGATCGTCAACGAGGAGCTCGTTGCGATCCTCGGCGGCGAGCAGCGCCGCCTGCGGTTCGCCAAGACCGCGCCGACCGTGATCATGCTCGCGGGCCTCCAGGGCTCGGGCAAGACGACGTTCGCCGGCAAGCTCGCCAAGCAACTCGAAAAGGATGGTCACACGCCGCTTCTGGTCGCCGCTGACCTCCAGCGTCCGAACGCCGTCAACCAGCTCCAGGTCGTCGCGCAGCAGGCCGGTGCCGCCGTCTACGCGCCCGAGCCGGGTAACGGCGTCGGCAACCCCGTCAAGGTCGCGAAGGCCGGTGTCGAGTACGCCCGACAGAAGCAGCACGACGTCGTCATCATCGACACCGCGGGACGCCTCGGCGTCGACGCGGAGCTCATGAAGCAGGCCTCCGACATCCGCAAGGCGACCGACCCCGACGAGGTGCTCTTCGTCATCGACGCGATGATCGGTCAGGATGCCGTGGGCACGGCCAAGGCGTTCCAGGACGGAGTCGACTTCACCGGCGTCGTGCTCTCCAAGTTGGACGGCGACGCCCGCGGTGGCGCGGCCCTGTCGGTGGCCTCGGTGACCGGTCGCCCCATCATCTTCGCTTCGACGGGCGAGGGGTTGGATGACCTCGAGGCCTTCCACCCCGACCGCATGGCCAGCCGCATCCTCGACCTCGGTGACATCCTCACTCTGATCGAGCAGGCGCAGCAGGCGTTCGATGAAGAGGAAGCACGCAAGGTCGCCGAGAAGCTCGCGACCGAGCAGTTCACCCTCGAGGACTTCCTCGACCAGCTGCAGCAGATGAAGAAGATGGGCTCGATGAAGAAGATGCTCGGGATGCTCCCGGGCATGGGCCAGATGAAGCAGCAGCTCGAGAACTTCGACGACAAGGAGATCGACCGCACCGAGGCGATCATCCGGTCGATGACGCCCGGCGAGCGCCGGAACCCGAAGATCCTGAACGGCTCGCGTCGCCTCCGCATCGCTCGCGGCTCGGGGATGACCGTGACCGACGTCAACCAGCTCGTGCAGCGGTTCGACCAGGCCGCGAAGATGATGAAGACCGTCGCGCGCGGCGGCGTGCCCTCGATCCCCGGCATGGGGTCGCTCGGCGGCAAGCCGGGCGCGTCGGCCAAGCGCGGCGCCAAGCAGAAGAAGGCGAGCGGCTCGCGGTCGGGAAACCCGGCCAAGCGCGCCGCGGAGAACGCCGGCATCGCGGCCGCACCGGCCGCCGCGCCGACCGGCTCGGGCTTCGGCCTGGGCGGGGGAGCGGGCGCCGGGGCGCAGCCGAGCGAGGCCGACCTCGCGCAGATCCAGAAGCTCTTCGGCAAGGGCTGATCAGCCGGGCACTCCCGCGTCGCTGAGCTTGCCGAGCACGGTCTGCGCGAGGTCGGTCTCGTCGTTCCAGATCGTGCTGAGGCCGATGATCCGCGCGCCCGGGGCCGCATCGCGCATCTCCTCGACGGTCGTGAGGGTCTGCGCACGGACGTCCTCCGGGTCTTCGCCGAAGTCGTTGCTCGACGACTCGACGATGACGATGTCGGGCTGGAGTGCGGCCAGGGCCGGGACGAGACCGGAGTACGGTGTGCCGCAGTCGCCCGAGACGACCAAGCCCATGCCGCCGCAGGCGAGGCTCGTCATCGACACGTGCGCCTTGTTCGCGACGAGTGTCGGCCACGCCTGGCCGAGATCGAGACCGTAGCCCGACATCAGCGAGTCGCCGATCGTCACGACGCGGAGCCGGTGCGCGCCGTGCGAGGAGGCGGCGGGAGTGGGGCTCGGCGCGGAGAAGACCGGCGCAGGGGTGGGGGAGCACGCGGTCGCCAGGAGCGCGGTGACGAGGACGGCACCCGCCGAGAGCGAGAACGCGAGGAGCGACGGGAGACGACGACCTGCGCGCGGACGTGCCATGGTCGGCACCTTACGCGCGGATGTCTAGGTCTGCGCCGTGAATCTCTGCCGCCGCTCTACGCGGACGGGTTCAGACCGCCGGGTGGGATAGGTGCTCGCGCAACGAGGGGCCTTCGCGGAACTCGCGGATGAGGCTGTGCACGACGGCGCGCAGGTCGCCGTCCGAGGCATCCGCCACCGCCAGCTGACGCGCGTAGCTCGCGCCCTGCGCGGCGATGCGCTCGACACCGGCGAATTCGCGGGCGCAGTGCAGCTCCTCGGCGATCGGCCGCAGCCGCTCGACGGTCTCCGCCAGATGATCGAGTACGGGCCGCTGCGTGCCGGCGCGGTCGACGATGACCCGCGCGTCGAGGCCGTATCGGGCGGCACGCCACTTGTTCTCGCGCACGAACCAGGGCTGCAGCCGCTCGAGAGGGCGGCCCTCGTCGAGCTCGCGCGAGAAGTGCTCGACGAGCACCTGCACGAGTGCCGCGACGGCCGCGAGCTCGGGGAGGGTCGACATGCCGTCGCACGCCCGCACCTCGATCGTGCCCCAGCGCGGAGCGGGGCGGATGTCCCACCGCACCTCGGTCGCGTCGTCCATGACGCCCGTCCGGACCATGTCGTCGAGATAGCCCTCGTACTGCGACCAGTCGTCGAGCGGCCACGGCAGCCCCGCGGTGGGCAGTTGTTGGAAGACGAGGGCGCGGTTCGAGGCGTAGCCGGTGCGCTCACCCGCCCAGAACGGGCTCGACGCCGACAGCGCCTGCAGGTGCGGCAGGTACGTCGCGAGCGCACCGATGATCGGCATCACCTTGTTGACGTCCTCGACGCCGACGTGCACGTGGATGCCCCAGATCATCATGTTGCGCCCCCACCACTGGGTGCGCTCGATGAGCGTGTGGTAGCGGGTCTTGTCGGTGACCTCCTGGTCGTACCACTGCGCGAACGGGTGGCTGCCGGCGCACATCAGCTCGATGCCCCGCGGATTCGTGAGCGCACGCACCTGCGCGATCGCATCGCCGATGTCGTCGACGGCGGCCGCCACCGTGTCGCCGATGCCGCTCGTCACCTCGATCGTGTTGGTCAGCAGCTCGCCGGTGACGGTGTAGCGCTCGAGCTCGGTGCGCTCTTCGAGCTCGGGCAGGAACTCGGGCGCGCGGCCGACGAGGTCGCCGGTGTCGCGGTCGGCCAGCATGAGCTCCCACTCGAGCCCCACCGAGGAGCGCGCGGATGTCGCGAAGGGCACCGTCATGGCGTCAGTCTGGCACGGTGGGGCGACAGAAGACCGCCCGGTTCGCGGCATCCGTCATGATCTGGCAAAATAGACGGTTGGACCACTCGCTCGACCCTCTATCCGGCGGGGCAGGTCCACCGCAGAGCTCCCGCCGGGTGTGCACCCCACGCTCCAGGCGACGTTCATCACTTTCCACACCAATCAGGAGAATTGTGGCTGTCAAGATCCGTCTCAAGCGCCTCGGCAAGATCCGCGCACCCTACTACCGCATCGTCGTCGCCGACTCGCGCACCAAGCGCGACGGTCGCGTCATCGAGGAGATCGGTCAGTACCACCCCACCGAGGAGCCTTCGATCATCAAGGTCGACTCCGAGCGTGCGCAGTATTGGCTGTCGGTGGGCGCGCAGCCGACCGAGCAGGTCACCGCGCTGCTGAAGCTCACGGGCGACTGGGGCACCTTCAAGGGCGACAAGAACGCCGTCTCGACGGTGAAGGTCGCCGATGAGAAGGAAGAGTTCCAGGCCGACTCGGCCAAGAAGTCGGTCATCAAGCCCAAGGCTGAGAAGAAGGCCGAGGCGCCCGCCGCCGACGACGCAGCCGAGGCTCCCGAGGCCGACGCCGCCGCCGACGCCGAGTAATCGCGGTGCTGTCCGCCGCGCTCGAGCACATCGTCAAGGGGATCGTCGATCACCCGGACGATGTCGTCATCCGTTCCTCCACCTCGCCGCGCGGCGAGGTGCTCGAGGTGCGCGTGCACCCCGATGACCGGGGTCGGGTGATCGGGCGCGGCGGTCGCACCGCCAAGGCGCTGCGGACCCTCATCGCCGCCCTCGCCGACGGCACCCGTGTGCGCGTCGACGTCGCGGACGACTGAGATGGCGGCCGCAGAACCCGCTGGCACGCAGCTGCGCGTCGGACGCCTCGTCAAGGCCCACGGCCTGAAGGGCGCTCTGAAGCTCGAGCTGTACACCGACGACCCCGACGGGCGCTTCATCCCCGGCGCCGTCCTCACGCTGCAGGTGCCGGCAGCCTCGCCCTGGCACGGCAAGACCGTGACCGTCCGTGAGTTCCGCTGGATGAACTCGCACCCCGTCGTCTTCTTCGAGGACGTCGACGACCGGGACGGCGCCGAATCGCTCGTCCGGGCGATCCTCTGGATCGACCAGGACGAGGACGCCCCCGCCGAGGACGACGCCTGGTTCGACCATCAGCTCGTCGGCCTCGACGTGGTGCGCGACGGCGAGGTCGTCGGGCGCGTCATCCGCGTCGACCACCTGCCCGCCCAGGACCTCCTGGCCGTCCGCCCCACGGGCTCCGACGGCGAAGTGCTGGTGCCCTTCGTCGCCGCGATCGTGCCCGAGGTCGACGTCGCCGGCGGGCGCGTCGTCGTGACGCCGCCGCCCGGCCTGTTCGAACCGCTGCCGGACGACGAGCCGGAGCTCGCCGATGAGGCGGATGCCGCGGACGCGGAGGCGGAGGATGCCGCGGACGCTGTAATGGATGCCGGATCCGAGAAATCGTCCGGATTCGGGGCATCCGAGGCGCCCGGCCGCTCCGAGGCCTGACATGCGCATCGACGTCGTCACGATCTTCCCGGCGTTCTTCGACGTGCTCGAGGTGTCGCTCGTGGGCAAGGCGCGCGGGGCGGGCATCCTCGACATCCGCGTGCACGACCTGCGCGATGCGACTCACGACCGTCACCGCACCGTCGACGACACGCCGTACGGCGGAGGCGCCGGCATGGTGATGAAGCCGGAGCCATGGGGCGAGGTCATCGACGAGATCGCCGGCGCGCCGTCGGCGGACCCGGATGCCGCGGAGCCGACCACCGGGCCGCTGTTCGTGTTCCCGTCGCCGGCGGGGGAGCGGTTCACGCAGGCGACCGCGCGAGAGCTTGCCGCCGAGCCGCACCTCGTGTTCGGCTGCGGCCGCTACGAGGGCATCGACGAGCGCGTGTTCTCGTATGCCGCGACCCGCGGCCGGGTGCGCCTGATCAGCCTCGGCGATTACGTGCTCAACGGCGGCGAGGTCGCCGCGATGGCCATGATCGAGGCGATCGGCCGCCTCGTGCCGGGGGTCGTCGGCAACCCCGAGAGCCTCGTCGAGGAATCCCACGAGGACGGGCTGCTCGAATATCCGTCGTACACGAAGCCCGCGTCGTGGCGCGGCTACGACGTGCCCGAGGTGCTGCTGAGCGGCCACCACGGCCGGGTGGCGCAGTGGCGCCACGAGCAGCAGCTCGAGCGCACCCGCGAGCGCCGCCCCGACCTCCTCGCCTGACGCCCGCGTCACGGACGCAGGAGAAATCACGCACGCAGGACGTGCGGGGCCCGAACCGTCCTGCGTCGGTGATTTCTCCTGCCTCGGTGATGCGAAACGGGCGGGTGGCCGCTCCGCGCGACTCAGTCGACGCCGAGGAACGACCGGTCGGTGAGCACGATCGGCCCGTCGGCGGTGATCGCCACGGTGTGCTCGGCGTGCGCGCCGCGCGAGCCGTCGGCGCTGCGGAGGGTCCAGCCGTCGGGGTCGGTCACGAGCTCGTCGGTCGTCTGCAAGAACCACGGCTCGAGTGCCACGACGAGTCCCGCCCGCAGCGGATACCCGCGGTTCGGCTTGCCGTCGTTGGGCACGTGCGGATCGCCGTGCATCACCCGTCCGACCCCGTGGCCGCCGAAGTCGGTGTTGATCGAGTAGCCGTCGGCGTGGGCGACCTCGGCGATCGCGTGCGAGATGTCGCCGATCCGCCCGCCCGCGACGGCCGCGCCGATCGCGGCATCCAGGGCCCGCTCGGTCGTGTCGATGAGCGCGAGGTCCTCGTCGCGCGGCGTGCCGACGACGAACGACACCGCCGAGTCGGCGACCCAGCCGTCGACCGAGGCGGCGAAGTCGAGCGAGACGAGGTCGCCGTCGCGGAGCGCGTAGTCATGGGGGAGGCCGTGCAGCACGGCGTCGTTGATCGAGGTGCAGATGACCTTGCCGAACGGGCTCGCGCCGAACGAGGGGTGGTAGTCGATGTAGCACGACTCGGCGCCCGCGGCCCGGATCATCTCGTGCGCGCGCTTATCGATGGCGAGCAGGTTGGTCCCCACGCGGGTGTCGGCGCGCAGCGTCGTCAGCACCTCCGCCACGAAGCGGCCCGCGGGACGCATCGCATCGATCTCGGCAGGGGTACGCAGCTCGATCATCGTGATCCTTTCCTCAGCTTCCATTCTGGTGGATCGGCGTACCATCGGGGACATGGCACTGCGCAGTGGGTTCTTCCGGTGGCTGATACCGGCGGCATTCGTGCTGCCCCTATGGCTGTTCATCGGCTGGATCGTCTTCGGCGCCAACCCGCTGTCGCTCCTCTGGGTTCTGCTCTCCGCGCCGATCGTGCTGATCGGGCAGCTGATCCTGACGCTCCTCGTCCGCGCGCGGCCGACCGCGCGCACCGAGCAGGCGGTCTCGTGGACCGACCTCGCCCTGATCGGCGGCTGGAACGTGCTGATCGTCGCCCTCGGCGTCTTCTCGAACCCGTGGTGGTGGGCGCTGTTCGTCGTCACCGTGATCGTCGGCGTCGCCGCGCTCGTGGCGGCCTTCCGCCGGCTCTGGCGCGAGGCACGGCCCGCCGGAACGCTCCTGCGCACGCCCGCGGGGGTCGGCTATGTGCCGCCGCCGGTGGCCCGGCCCGCTACGGCGACGGATGCCGAGGTCATCGTCGTCCGCGAGAACGGCGCGTCCTCGGCCCCGTGACCCTGCCGCGGTTTTGGCGTGCCGTGGCATCCATGGCAGAATGGCTGTTTGTGCCCTGACCAGGCTCTGCCACAGGGGAGCACGGCGACGGGATCCGGCGCCTCGGGCACACACCACCTTTTCCCTTATCTCTCGCGGTCGACCTGTGGCGGTCGCAGGAAGTGACGATCATGCAGATCCTCGACTCCGTCGACGCGGCCTCGCTCCGCTCCGACATCCCCGCGTTCGGCCCCGGTGACACCGTCAAGGTGCACGTGAACATCACCGAAGGCAGCCGTTCGCGCGTGCAGGTGTTCCAGGGTGTCGTCATCGGTCGCTCCGGCGACGGTGTGCGCGAGACCTTCACCGTCCGCAAGATCAGCTTCCAGGTGGGCGTCGAGCGCACCTTCCCGGTGCACTCGCCGGTGATCGACCACATCGAGGTCGTCACCCGCGGTGACGTGCGTCGCGCGAAGCTCTACTACCTGCGCGAGCTGCGCGGCAAGAAGGCCAAGATCAAGGAGAAGCGCGACAACTGACGCGCGCGGGTACAGCCCGACTCCCGACAGCCCCGGTCCGGCATCCCGCCGACCGGGGCTTTCGCATTCCCGGAGCGGAATTCGCCGAGCGCCGGAGCCGTGGCGCGGTGCGTTCCGGGCCCCGGGATGTGCGACCCTTGAGGGTGCGCGGACCGAGGAGCGGTGCGCCTGCGAGAAGGACGCGAATGACCTCGGAGAACGCCACGGCCGCCGGCCCGGACGAGCTCATCCCGCGGCGGCGCCGTCGGCGTGGGCGCGGCGTCTGGGCGCTCCTGCGCGACATCCTCGTCATCGTCGTGGTGGCTGTGCTGGTCTCGTTCGTCATCAAGACCTTCCTGGTGCGCTCGTTCTACATCCCCTCGGGGTCGATGGAGCAGACCCTGATGATCAAGGACCGCATCCTCGTCGACGAGCTGACGCCGCGGTTCTCCGGCTACGACCGCGGCGACGTCGTGGTCTTCCGCGATCCGGGCGGCTGGCTGCCGGTCACGACGACGCCCGACCGCGGCCCCCTCGTGGAGTCGTTCGACTGGCTCATGTCGCTCGTGGGCATCTCGGCGCCCGACAGCGAGGACCATCTCATCAAGCGGATCATCGGCGTCGCGGGCGATCACGTCGTGTGCTGCAACCAGCTCGGCCAGGTCGAGGTCAACGGCACCCCCATCGACGAGACGCCCTACCTCGACCTCGCCGAGGGGCAGAACGCCCCGCAGGTGGTGCCCTACGACGTGACGGTGCCCGAGGGGTCGCTGTGGGTGCTCGGCGACAACCGCGACCACTCGCGCGACTCGCGCTACAACATGGACCAGCCCTCGCACGGCTTCGTGCCGCTCGCGAACGTGGTCGGCCGGGCGTTCCTCATCACTTGGCCGCTGTCGCGGTTCGGCCCGATCGACACCCACCACGCCGTGTTCGAGGGTGTGCCTGAGGCGGACGGATGACCGTCGCCGTCCCGAAGCTCACCCTCGAGCGGCGGCTGCTGCGCGAGCACACCCTCGTGATCGCGTGCGACGAGGTCGGCCGGGGCGCGCTGGCAGGTCCCGTGGCGGTCGGCGCGGTGGCGGTGGATGCCCCGCGCGTGCGTCGCCGCGTTCCCGAAGGCCTGCGCGACTCGAAGCTCGTCGCCGCCCATCACCGCCCGGCGGTCGCCGAGCGCGCCGCGGCGTGGGTCCAGGCATCCGCCGTCGGCTGGTCGAGCGCCGCCGAGATCGACGAGGTCGGGATCATCCGCGCGCTCGGGCTCGCCGCGCTCCGCGCGATCGCCGAACTCCGCGCGTTCGGCGTGGTGCCCGAGGACGCGATCGTGCTGCTCGACGGCAACCACGACTACATCACCCCCGCCGGCGGCACGGGGCTGCGCGTACAGCCGGTCATCAAAGCCGACCGCGACTGCGCGTCGGCCGCCGCGGCGTCTGTGCTCGCCAAGGTCGCGCGCGACGACCTGATGGTGGGCCTCCACGACGAGGCGCCGGCATATCAGTGGGCGCGCAACAAGGGATACGCGAGCGCCGAGCACCGCGCCGCGATCCGCTCGCACGGGCTGAGCCCCCACCACCGCGCCTCGTGGGCGATCGCCGACGCGCCGACGCTCTTCTGACGCACGCCTAGACTGGATCCACCATGGATGACGAAGTCTTCGAGGATTACGACCGCGAACTCGAACTGGCCCTGTACAAGGAGTATCGCGACGTCGTGTCGCAGTTCCAGTACGTGATCGAGACCGAGCGACGGTTCTATCTCGCCAACGACGTCAACGTCGTGCGCCGCGACACCGAGCACGACTTCTACTTCGAGATCTCGATGACCGACGTGTGGGTGTGGGACATCTACCGCGCCGACCGGTTCGTCAAGAGCGTGCGGGTGCTGACGTTCAAGGACGTCAACGTCGAGGAGCTGCAGCGGCGCGACTTCCAGCTGCCCGAGGAGCTCTCGCTCGACAACTGAGCGCGGTTCGCCGCCTCCTCCCCAGGTGGCGATCTTCGGGATCTGTCCACGGATCCCGGATCCGGCCCCTTCCCGCGGTGCCGGGGCGGGCACCATGCCTGCATGGCAGACAAAGACGTGCGGGGGCGTGCGGGCGAGGAACGCGCCGCGTCGCACCTTCGAGACCTCGGCTACACCGTGCTCGATCGCAACTGGCGCTGCGCCGCGGGGGAGCTCGACATCGTCGCCGCCCATGGCGCCGATCTCGTCGTGGTCGAGGTGAAGACGCGCCGGAGCGCCGCCTACGGGCATCCGTTCGAGGCGGTCGACCGGCGAAAGCGTGACCGGCTGTGGCGCCTGTCCTGCGCGTGGGCGGCGGCACACCCGGATGCCTCGCGGCACCGCCGCCTGCGCATCGACGTCGTCGGGATCACCGGTGACGATCCCGCCACCGCCGTGCTCGAGCACCTCGAGGGCCTGGCATGACCGTCGGGCGCACGTGGGGCGTCGTGCTGACGGGGCTGCACGGCGACCTCGTGGAGGTCGAGGCCGACCTGTCGAACCAGACCCCCGCGTTCGTGATCATCGGCCTCGCCGACAAGGCCGTGGGCGAGGCGCACCAGCGGGTGCACAACGCGTGCGCGAACAGCGATCTGCCGCTGCCGCGGCGCAAGCTCACCGTCAACCTGTCGCCGGCGAGCCTCCCCAAGCACGGATCGGGTCTCGACCTCGCGATCGCCGTCGCGGCCCTCGCCACCGAGGCGCCGATGGATGCCGCGTCGCTGCTGCAGACGGCGCACATCGGCGAACTGGGGCTCGACGGCCGGTTGCGGCCGGTGCCGGGGGTGCTCCCTGCCGTCGCCGCGGCGGCGCGGGCGGGGGTGCGGCGTGTCGTCGTGCCGCACGCCAACCGCGCCGAGGCGGAGCTCGTGCCGGGGGTCGAGGTGTTCGGTGCGGCCTCGCTGCGCGACGTGATGCGCCGGCACGGTCTCGACGTCGATCCCGTGGAGGTCGAGCCGGTGCCCCTCGCGACGCTCGAGGCGGCGACCGCAGAGGCGACGCCCGACCTCGAGGACGTCATCGGCCAGAGCGACGCGGTCGACGCGCTCATCGTCGCCGCCGCGGGCGGCCATCATCTGCTGATGAGCGGGCCGCCGGGGGCGGGGAAGACAATGCTCGCCCGGCGTCTGCCCGGCATCCTGCCCGATCTCGACGATGCCACCGCCGTGCAGGCCGCGTCGCTGCGCTCGCTCGCGGGGCTGCCCGTCACCCGTCTCGACCGCATCGCGCCGTTCGAGGCGCCCCATCACTCGGCCAGCGTCGCATCCCTCATCGGCGGCGGCAGCCGCACCGTGCGGCCGGGGGCCATCGCCCGCGCGAGCGGCGGCGTGCTCTTCCTCGACGAAGCCGGCGAGTACGGCGCGCACGCGCTCGACGCGCTCCGCCAACCTCTCGAATCGGGGAGCATCGAGATCCACCGTGCGGGGTTTCGCGCCGTGTTCCCCGCCCGATTCCAGCTGGTGCTCGCGACGAACCCGTGCCCGTGCGGCAACTACGGCGTGCCGCGCGCGGAGTGCCGGTGTCCGTCGCTCGCGATCCGGCGCTATCTCGGCAAGCTGTCCGGGCCGCTCCTCGACCGCATCGACATCGAGCTGTCGCTGCAGCGGGTCGCCGTCGCGCGGCTGCGGAGCGGCGACGGCAGCCGGGTGACGACGGCGGAGGCACGCGAGCGCGTCGTCGCGGCGCGTGCCCGCGCGGCGCGACGGCTGCACGGCACCCCGTGGCGGACCAACGCCGAGGTTGCCGGATCATGGCTGCGCGACGGGCCGCTCGCCCCCGAACCGGCGGTGCGCCGCCCGCTCGACGATGCCTTGCAGCGCGGGGCGCTGACGCTCCGAGGCTTCGACCGCGTCTTGAGAGTGGCGTGGTCGAATGCCGACCTGGCCGGGCGCGACCGACTCGAGGTCTCCGACATCGGGCGGGCGCTGTACCTGAAACGGGGGGCCCGGGCATGAGCGGAATCGACCTCTCGCCCCGGGCGGCTCGGCGTGAGCTGGGACCGCTCGTCGAGGCATCCGACGACGCGGACATCGTCACCGCCTTCGCCCGCGCGGTGTGGTCGGCGCTCGTCGAGCCGGGAGACCGCGTCGCGGGCGCGCTCGTGGGCGCGCTCGGCGCGGCGCCGGCCCTGGACGGGGTGCTCGCCGCGGCGGCCGGAACGACTCCGGGGAGCGCGCGGGCGAGCGCGACCGCCGCCGCGGCGGAAGCCGGGCTCGACGCGGGAGACCTCGCGCAGGGGTACTCACGGTGGATGCCTCGGCTCGGCGGTGCCCCGGCGGCACTCGCCGTGGCGCGCCGCTCGGGCGCGCTGCTGATCACACCCGAGGACACCGCATGGCCGGGCCGCGTGGACGACCTCGGGCCGCACGCCCCGCTCTGCCTATGGGTGCGCGGCGCGCCGGAGGCGCTCAGCAGCGCGAGAGCAGCGGTCGCGATCGTCGGGGCGCGGGCGGCGTCGTCCTACGGCGAGCACGTCGCCGCGGAGCTCGCCGCCGAGTGCGCCGCCACCGGCACGGTCGTCTACTCGGGGGCCGCGTACGGCATCGACGCCGCCGCGCACCGCGCCGCGCTGTCGGTGGGCGGCGCGACGGTCGCCGTGATGGCCGGCGGCGTCGACCGCCCGTACCCGTCCGGCAACCTCGAACTGATCGAGCGGATCGCCGGTGCCGGTGCCAGCGCGGTGATCGCCGAGGTCGCGTGCGGCACCGCGCCGACGAAGCATCGCTTCCTGGCGCGCAACCGGCTGATCGCGGCGCTCAGCGATGCGACCGTCGTGGTCGAGGCCGGGTGGCGGAGCGGGTCGCTCAACACCGCCCACCACGCGCAGCAGATCGGTCGTCCGCTGGGGGTCGTCCCCGGCCCGATCACGAGCGCGACGTCGATGGGATGCCACCGCCTGCTGCGCGAGGGCGACGCGATCTGCGTCACGGGGGCCGATGACGTCCGCGAGCTGATCGGCGACGGGTGCCCCGTGACGGCGGTCGACGACCGGGGCGCGGCGGCGGGCGCGTACACCGGCGAGCGGACGCGGGTGCTCGATGCCCTGAGCATCCGGCGCGCGCGCACGACGGACGACGTCGCTCGGCGCGCCGGGTTCACTGTCGACCAGGCGGCCGCCCTGCTCGGACTGCTCGAACTCGAGGGCCTCGCCGCGCGGCGGGCGACCGGGTGGGTGCAGCGTGCCGCCGACGCGCCGAGCGCTGAACCGAGCGCCGGGGCGCCGAGGTCCGGCCCGAGGTCCGGGCCGTCGCCGCGCACCGGCCACGCGCGGGCGGAGGCGGCGACACTCTGGTGACGGGCGCACCGGGGGTCCTCCCACGCGGCATGCTGGGGGAGTGCGGGTGACGGAGGCGGCGGAGGCGTATGCGACGCAGCTGTCGAGCGTGCGCCGGCTCTCCCCGGCAACGGTGCGGGCGTATGCCGCCGACCTGCGCGACCTCGTGGCCGTCGCCGGCGACGTCGAGGTGACCGAGGTCGATCTCGAGCTGCTGCGCGATTGGCTGTGGCGGGCGACCGAGCGCGGCGACGCGCGCACGACCATCGCCCGGCGCACGGCCTCGGTGCGCGGGTTCTTCGCCTGGGCGCTCGAGGCGGGGCTCGTCGAGACCGACCCCACCGTGCGGCTCGTCGCCCCCAAGCGCGGACGCGCACTGCCCCACGTCGCTACCGCCGGCACGCTCGACGACGTGCTCGCCGCCGCCTCGGCGCGCGCGGCGGACGGCGACGTGATCGCTTTGCGCGACGCCGCCGTGCTCGAACTGCTCTACGCCGCCGCGCTCCGCGTCGCGGAGCTGTGCGGCGCCGACCGCGACGACCTCGACCGCGGTCGGCACACCATCCGCGTCGTCGGCAAGGGGTCCAAGGAGCGGATCGTGCCCTACGGCGCCGCCGCCGCGCACGCCCTCGACAGCTACCTCACCCGAGCGCGCCCGGCCCTCGCCGCCCGCGGCGCGGGCAGCCCCGCGCTCTTCCTCGGCGCGCGCGGCGGACGGCTCGGCACGCGCGCCGCCTACGACATCGTCTCGCGCGCGCTCGCCCCCGCCGTCGGCGCCGACACCATCGGACCGCACGCGCTGCGCCACTCCGCCGCCACGCATCTGCTCGACGGCGGGGCCGACCTCCGCACCGTGCAGGAGCTCCTCGGCCACGCGAGCCTCGGCACCACTCAGATCTACACGCACGTCTCCTCCGAGAAGCTGACTGCCGCCTACCGGCTCGCCCACCCGCGCGCCTGAGATGCTCGGCCTGCGGCGGGACGACGAGCGCACAGACCGGGTTAGCCTGCTGTGATGAAGAACCGGCACGCCCCGATCACCGTCGCGCTCGCGCTCGCCGCTCTGCTGACCACGGCGTGCACCGACAGTCCCGAGCCGCGCCTCACCGTGCTGCCCACTTCACCGGCCACGTCGTCGGCGACGCCCGGCGTCACGCCCGCCTCGCCCGACGCCTCGGGCGGCACCGGAACCGGCGCCGCCGAGACGGCGGTCGCCTGCGCGGGCGGCACCGCGACGATCGCGGGGGAGGGTGGCGCCTACGTCGTCTCCGGTGACTGCGGGCAGATCGTGGTGCAGGGATCGACGCTGACGGTGCGGCTGGACGGTGCCGGAACCGACGGCACCGCGGGCGGGGCGACCGCCCCGGGCGTCACCGTCCGCGGCGAAGGCAACACGATCACCGCGAGCGAGGTGTCGGCCGTGACGATCGAAGGCCAGGCGAACCGCGTCGACGCGACCCTCGCGGGCAGCGTGACCGTCCGCGGCGACCGCAACACCCTCGCCGTCACGGGCGAGGTAGGGTCGCTCCGCATCACGGGCAACAGCAACACCGTCGACGCGGCGTCCGTCGGCTCCGTCACGGTCGCCGGCGAGAGCAACACCTATCCCGGGTCCTGACGCCGCCGGTCTCAGCAACAGGGCAGCAGCACGGCCCGCGGCACACTTCCGAGCAGCAGCATCGGGTTGATGTACTCGCCGTGCCGGCGCACTCCGAAGTGCACCGCGCCGAACGGGGTGTGGCCCCCGGAATCCGCCACGCCGACGACGTCCCCGGCGGCGACCGCGTCGCCGATCGCGACCCGCGCGGCCGTGCCGAGGGCCACCGGCTCGAGGGTGGTCACGAGACCGTCGCCGTGGTCGATCGTCACGACGCCGCGCCCGGCGACCGCGCCGACGAACGCGATCGTCCCGGCGGCGGGCGCGTGCACCTCGGTGCCGGAGGGTGCGGCGAGATCGATCCCTCGGTGGCCCGGCCCGTACGGATGCGGCGGGGCGACGAACGCGGCGACGATGCGCGGCGGTTCGACCGGCCACTGCCAGCCCGCGAGCGCCGGCTCCGTCGCCGCGACGAACGCCTCCGAAGGCGACGACGGCGGAGCGGCGGTGGATGCCGAGGCCGCCGCCGGCGCCGCGACGAGCAGCGCGACCACGACGACCGCGTGCAGCGCCCCGCGCGCGGGGTGGCGAGACCGCCGGGCTCCTCGTGGATTCACCCCCTCACTGTCCCGCCGTCGCCGGAGGGATGCGCGGGCATTCGGCGGATCTGTGGACGGATCCGCGGATCGACGCGCTGGGGAGGAGGCGCCGAGCAGGAAGTGCTGGGGAGGGGCGCCCGCCGATGACCCGCCGCAGAGGGCGCCGGCTGATACACTGGAAGTCGCACCCCGCTCGTCGGGGTGACTACGCGTGCCCAGAGCGCGTGCCGGATCACATCCGGTCGCGTGGCATCCACACCCTGAGGTCTCACCGCTCCGGCGGGGAGCGGGTGTGCGCCGGGCACCAGGAGCATCGGCCGACCGGCCGAGCATGAACCCAGAACAAAGGAGAACGGCCATGGCCGTCGTCACCATTCGCCAGCTGCTCGACAGCGGCGTGCACTTCGGACACCAGACCCGCCGGTGGAACCCGAAAGTCAAGCGCTTCATTCTGACGGAGCGCTCCGGCATCCACATCATCGACCTGCAGCAGTCGCTCGGCTACATCGACAAGGCGTACGAGTACGTCCGCGAGACCGTCGCCCACGGCGGCACGGTCCTGTTCGTCGGCACCAAGAAGCAGGCCCAGGAAGTCATCGCCGAGCAGGCGACGCGCGTCGGCCAGCCCTACGTTAACCAGCGCTGGCTCGGTGGCCTCCTCACCAACTTCCAGACGGTGTCCAAGCGCCTCGCGCGCATGAAGGAGCTCGAGGAGCTCGACTTCGACAACCCCGCCGACTCGGGCTTCACCAAGAAGGAGCTCCTCCTCAAGAAGCGCGAGCTCGACAAGCTGCACAAGTCGCTCGGCGGCATCCGCAACCTGCAGAAGACGCCCTCGGCGATCTGGGTCGTCGACGCCAAGCGCGAGCACCTCGCCATCGACGAGGCCAAGAAGCTCGGCATCCCCGTGATCGGCATCCTCGACACGAACGCCGACCCCGACGAGTTCCAGTTCCCGATCCCGGGCAATGACGACGCGATCCGCTCGGTGGGCCTGCTCACCCGCATCATCGCCGACGCCGCCGCCGAGGGCCTCATCCAGCGCCACAACCCGACCGACGAGGCCACCGAGGCCGAGCCGCTCGCCGACTGGGAGCGCGAGCTGCTCGAGCAGGGCTCGGCCGACCAGTCGTCGGCGAACACCGTCGAGGTCGCTGACGTGACCGAGGCCGCGGCCGAAGAGGCCGAGGTCGTCGAGAACGTCGCCGAGGTCGAGACCATCGCCACCGAGTCGGCCACCGACGAGGCGGGCGCCGAGGCGAAGGCCGAAGGCGAGGCCGCGGCCGTCGCCGCCGAGTAAGGCTCACACCCCTTTCCCGGTGCGGGATCGTCGCCCTGCGTGGCGATCCCGCACCGGCATCCACTCACCACGATTCAAGGAGCCACCACCCATGGCAAACTTCACCATCGCCGACATCAAGACGCTGCGCGAGCAGCTGGGCACGGGCATGGTCGACACCAAGAAGGCGCTCGAGGAGGCCGACGGCGACCTCGAGAAGGCCGTTGAGATCCTGCGCCTGAAGGGCGCGAAGGGCAACGCCAAGCGCGCCGACCGGTCGACCAGCGAAGGCCTCGTGACCGCGGTCGCCCACGGCGACAAGGTCACCATCATCGAGCTGAACACCGAGACCGACTTCGTCGCGAAGAACGAGCGCTTCATCGCGCTCGCCGACAAGGTGCTCGAGGCGGCCGCCGCCGTCGACGCCGACTCGGTCGAGGCGGCCCTCGCCGCCCCCGCCGGCGACCAGACCGTCGCAGAGCTGATCTCCGACGAGGCCGCCATCATCGGCGAGAAGGTGGAACTGCGTCGCGTGCGCACGCTCTCGGGCGACAAGTTCGAGATCTACCTGCACAAGACCAGCAAGGACCTGCCCCCGCAGGTCGGCGTGGTGCTCGTCTACACGGGCGACGACGCCGAGACCGCGCGCTCGATCGCGCAGCACATCTCGTTCGCCAACCCCACCTACCTCTCGCGTGACGACGTTCCCGCGGACGAGGTCGAGAAGGAGCGCGAGATCGTCACCGAGATCTCCCGCAACGAGGGCAAGCCCGAGGCCGCCCTGCCGAAGATCGTCGAGGGCCGCGTGAACGCGTTCTTCAAGCAGGTCGCCCTGCTCGACCAGGACTACGCGAAGGACAACAAGCTGTCCGTCGCGAAGGTCGCTGACGACGCCGGGATCACGATCACCGACTTCGCCCGCTTCAAGGTCGGCGCGTAAGTCGCTTCCGGGGGTCCGCATTCGCGAGGATGCGGACCCCTTTCCCATGCCTGCTTCGATAGTCTGCATCCCGACGAGAGGAACACCCCGTGATCGATGAGAACACCGGACGCCGCCGCGTCTTGCTGAAGCTGTCCGGAGAGGCGTTCGGGGGCGGCCAGCTCGGCGTCAACCCCGACATCGTCGGACAGATCGCGCGAGAGATCGCCGCGGCGGTCGACCGCGTCGAGGTCGCGATCGTCGTCGGCGGGGGCAACTTCTTCCGCGGCGCCGAGCTCAGCCAGCGCGGCATGGACCGCGGGCGCGCCGACTACATGGGCATGCTCGGCACCGTCATGAACGCTCTCGCCCTGCAGGACTTCCTCGAGCAGGCGGGTGCCGCCACGCGCGTGCAGTCCGCGATCTCGATGACCCAGGTCGCCGAGCCGTACATCCCGCGCCGTGCCGAGCGGCACCTCGAGAAGGGCCGCGTCGTGATCTTCGGCGCTGGGGCGGGCCTGCCCTACTTCTCCACCGACACCGTCGCCGCCCAGCGCGCCCTCGAGATCGGCGCCGACGAGGTGCTCGTCGCCAAGAACGGCGTCGACGGCGTGTACACGGCCGATCCGAACAAGGATGCCTCGGCCACCAAGATCGACGAGATCACCTACCAGGACGCCCTGCAGCGCGGTCTCAAGGTCGTCGACTCGACCGCCTTCAGCCTCTGCATGGACAACGGCATCGATATGCGCGTGTTCGGCATGGAGCCGGCCGGCAATGTGACCCGCGCGCTCCTGGGCGAGCGGATCGGCACGCTCGTCACCGTCTGAGCGGCGCCACCTCCCCGCACTAGACTTTCCCCGACGCAACAACGAATGGAGTGACCGTGATCGCCGAGACCCTGGCCGACACGTCCGCACGCATGGACCGCGCTGTCGAGGCCGCGAAGGACGACTTCGCGACCGTGCGCACGGGACGCGCCAACCCCCAGCTGTTCCAGAAGGTGATGGTCGACTACTACGGCTCTCCCACGCCGCTGTCGCAGCTCGCCTCGCTGAACGCCCCCGAGGCGCGCACGCTCGTCGTCACGCCGTACGACAAGTCGGCGCTGAAAGCGATCGAGCAGGCGATCCGCGACATCCCGAACCTCGGCGTGAACCCCACCAACGACGGCAACATCGTGCGGGTCACGATGCCCGAGCTCACCGCCGAGCGCCGCAAGGAGTACGTCAAGCTCGTCCGCACGAAGGGCGAGGACGCGAAGGTGCACCTGCGGGGCATCCGCCGCAAGGCCAAGGACGAACTGGATGCCTTGAAGAGCGACGTCGGCGAGGACGACCTCGTGCGCGCCGAGAAGGAGCTCGACCAGATCACCCGCGCGCACGTCGACGAGATCGACGAGGCACTCAAGCGCAAAGAGGCTGAACTTCTCGAGGTGTGAGGCGATGACCGATCCCTCCGGCGAACCCGCCGCGGGCGAGGACACCCCCCTCAGCCGGGGGGAGGCCCGTCGGCAGGCCGACAACTCCTCGGCGTTCCACGATCACGTGCGCGCGGCGCGCAGCGAATTCGAGCAGCAGTTCGATCGCGCCCGCGCGGATTTCGAGCAGGTGCAGGACCGCATCAACGAGCGCACCGGCCGGAACCTCCTCATGGCGATCCTCATCGGCCTCGCCGTGGGCGCGGTGGTGCTCGCCTCGCTGCTGTTCGTGAAGTGGTTGTTTCTCATCTTCGCCCTGCTGGTGTGCCTGCTCGGCGTGTTCGAGTTCGCCCGGGCGCTGGAGGCCGCAGGACGCCGGATCGACGTCGTGCCGCAGCTGGTCGCCGGGGCCATCATCATGCTGTCGGGGTTCTTCCTCGGCCACTGGACGCACTGGGTGATCACCTTCGCGTGCGTCGCCGCCGTGATCGTGTGGCGGATGCTCGCGCAGATGGCCGCCCGTGATGGGCGCCGCTACGGCGATGTGCTCACCGACATCCTCGTCACCGGCTTCGTGCCGCTGTACCTGCCCTTCCTCGCCTCGCTCGCCCTCGTGCTGCTGCGCCAGGACCAGGGTGAGCTGTGGGTGCTCGGCATGCTCATCGTCGTCGTCGCGGCCGACACGGGCGCCTACGCGAGCGGGCTGGCCTTCGGCTCGCACCCGATGGCCCCGCGGATCAGCCCGAAGAAGACCTGGGAGGGCTTCGCCGGGGGAGCCCTCGCCACGACGATCGCGGCCGTGCTCTACACGATGTTCGTGCTGCGGGCGCCGTGGTGGGTCGGCCTCGTCTTCGGCGTCGTGATCCTCGGCTGCGCGACGGTGGGCGATCTCGGCGAGTCGATGATCAAGCGCGACCTGGGCATCAAGGACATGAGCTCGTGGCTGCCCGGACACGGCGGCGTGCTCGACCGTCTCGACTCGATCCTCCCCTCCGCCGGCGCCGCGCTGGCGCTGTATTTCCTGTTCTCTCCCCTGGTGGGCTTGGTGGGTGCATGACCGTTCAGACCGCGACCGAAACCGTCCCCTTCCCGCGCGCCACGGGCCGCCAGAAGGGCTACCGCGCCGAGGACGTCGACGCGTTCCTCGTGCGTGCCCGGGCGGCGTTCGAGTCACCCGATCAGACCGATGTCGACGCGACCACCGTGCGCACGGTGGCGTTCCCGCTCGTCCGGCACGGCTACCAGATCGCCGCCGTCGACGCGGCCCTCGGCCGGATCGAGGATGCCTTCGCGGCGCGCGAGCGTGAGCACGCGCTCGGCCGGGCCGGTGCCCGCGCCTGGGTGGGTCAGTCGCGCAAGCTCGCGCAGGAGGTGCTCGACCGGCTGACACGGCCCAAGCGGCACCGTTTCCGCCGGGTCGGGCTGCTGCGCTACGGCTACCGCATCGACGAGGTGGACCTCGTCGCCGACAAGATCGCCCGGTTCCTCGAGGACGGCGAGCCCGTCACCGTCGACCAGGTGCGGTCCGTCGCGTTCCGCATGCAGCGCCGCGGTTACAGCGAGGCGCAGGTCGACGCGGTGCTCGACGCCGTCGTCGAGGTGATGCTCGCCGTCGTGTGACGGGGCCGATAGACTCGTCGCACTGTGACTTCCGACGCCGAGCTGACACCCGCGGCCGACCCGACGAGTTCGCCGCCCGCCCTGCGCAGCACTGCCCTGCGCAGCACGCCCGCGCGCACGGCTGCGCCCGCGCCGCGCTGGTCGCGGCGCCGCGGCGTCATGAGCGTCTTCGCTCTGTTCGCGGTCGCGGCCTTCGGTGTCGCCTACATCGGTCCGCTGAGCGCGTCGACCACGCAGGCCGAGGCCGCCGAGCTCGACCCGCTCTCGCTCTACGCCGGCACCATCGCCGACGCCCAGTCGTACCTGGCGCGCAGCGACCAGAGCGTGTCGCTCGGCCGAGACGGCATGGTCTACACGGTCTACGTCGCGCCGAAGCCGACGCCCACGCCGACACCGACGGCTGTCGAAGAGTCCTCGACGGCATCGGCCGCATGGACCCCGCCCTTCGTCTCGCCCGACCCGGGCACCGCCCAGGCGGTCGCCTACTCGATGGTGCAGGAGCGCGGCTGGGGCGACGAGGAGTTCGCGTGCCTCGTGGCGCTGTGGAGCAAGGAGTCGGGCTGGCGGGTCAACGCCTACAACTCCGGCAGCGGTGCCTACGGCATCCCGCAGGCCCTCCCGGGCAACAAGATGGCCTCCGCCGGCGCCGACTGGGAGACGAACCCGGCGACCCAGGTCGCGTGGGGCCTCGGCTACATCTCCGGCCGCTACGGCACCCCGTGCGGCGCGTGGGGGCATTCGCAGTCAAGCGGCTGGTACTGATCGGATGCCTCGCGCGAACCGTCGTCGTCGCGAGCCCGAAGACGACTCGCTCGGCCGCCTTCTGGCCGGCTGGAAGCGCACCGAGACGCGCCGCGGCGTCACCTGGACGGTGCAGCCTGTGAGCGCCGCGTCGGCGCAGAAGACCTACACCTGCCCCGGATGCGGGCGGGACGTCAGCCCCGGTGTCGCGCACGTGGTGGTGTGGCGCGCCGATGGCGTGCTGGGCGACGCCGCTGACCTCGCCGCGCGTCGGCACTGGCACACGAACTGCTGGAGGATCGGCTGACATGGAGATCCGCGGACCGGTGCTGCTGCCGGCACGGCGCGAAGAGATCGAGCTGCACACGCTCGACGACCTGACGCTCGTCGGCGAGCTCGCCCTGCCCGAGCGCGGCGACCCCGTCGCGACGCTCGTGACCCTGCATCCGCTGCCCACCGCGGGCGGGTTCATGGACTCGCACATCCTCCGCAAGGCGGCGGCGCGCCTGCCCGCCCTCGCCGATCTCGCTGTGCTCCGCTTCAACACCCGCGGCACCACCTCGCCGCGCGGCACGAGCGAGGGCGCCTTCGACGGGGGTCAGGCGGAGGCTTTCGACGTCGCCGCCGCGATGGACCTGGTGCGCGAGCGTGCGCTGCCCCGGCCCTGGCTCGTGGGCTGGTCGTTCGGCACGGAGCTCGCCCTGAAGTACGGCAGGGACCACGACGTCGAAGGCGTCATCCTGCTCTCGCCGCCGCTGCACCGGGCCACCGACGAGGAGGTCGCGGCGTGGGCGGGCGACGGGCGGCGGATGGTCGTCGTCGTGCCCGAGTTCGACGACTATCTGCGCCCCGACGAGGCGCGCGAGCGCTTCGCGGCGGTGCCGCAGGCGACGGTGATCGCCGTCGAGGGCGGCAAGCACCTGTGGGTGGGGGAGAGTCAGACCCGGCGGGTGCTCACCGAGATCGTCGCGGCCGTGAACCCCGACGCTCTGCCGCTGCCGACCGACTGGGACGGCGACGCGTAGGGCTCCTGCTCAGCAGCGGCTCAGCCGCCGCTCAGCGCTCGTTCTGCCGCGGGACGATCACCTGTCGGTAGATGATGAGGATGCTCGCCGCCACCGGGATCGCGACGAGCGCGCCGAGCAGACCCAGCAGCGAACCGCCGGCGAGGGCCGCGATGACGACCACGGCGCCCGGCACCGAGACGGCGCGGTTCATGATGCGCGGGGAGAGGATGTACGCCTCGACCTGCATGTAGATCGCGTAGTAGATGAGGGCCACGAGAGCGGTCAGCGGCGACCCGAGCCCCGGGATGAGGCAGGTGAGCACGATGATCGTCGAGCCGGTGAGCGTACCCACGAGCGGGATGAGCGAGAAGAAGAACGCGATGACCGCGAGGACCGCGGGGAAGGGCGCGCCGATGATCGTCAGGAAGATCGCGCTCAGCACGCCGTTGATGACGCCGAGGGTGACCTGCCCCATGACGTAGTAGCCGACAGAAGCGGTGATCTGGTCGGCGAGGTCGACGAACCGGGCGCGCTTGGAGGCGGGCACGAGCTGGGCGACGGCGAGCTTGAGGCTCGGGGTCGATGCCGTGAAGTAGATCGTCAGGATGAGCACGATGAGCGCGCCGGTGAACCCGGCGATGATGCCGGCGCCGATGCCGAGGATCGTGTTGCCGGCGGCCGAGCCGATCTGCCCGAAGTCGAGCGTGTTGTACCAGTCGGAGATGTAGCCGAACACCTTGTCGACGTCGAGTGCGGGGAAGGTGGCGTGCAACCACGCGCTGAACTCGTCGACCGGGTTCCACGACCCGTTGACGATGCGCTCCACGAGCCCCTGGATCTGCGTGACCAGCTGCGAGATCTGACCGACGAGCACGGGGATGACGATGAGGATGATCCCGGCGAACACCGCGAGCACCACGGCGAACGTGATCAGCAGCGCCGCCCAGCGAGGGAGCCCCTTGCGCTCGAGCCACGACACGGCCGGGTCGAGACCCAGCGCGAGGAAGAGGGCGGTGCCGACGTAGAGCAGGATCGTGGACAGCGACTGCACGCTCATGATGATCAGCATGCCGACGCCCACGCCGAGCGTGGCGATCACGGCGGTGCGGAACGGCTGGTGCAGCTTCACGCGGACTCCTCGGAATGGCGGTTCGGTGCTCAGACTACGCACGTTAGCGGCGCGGGCGTGTTCCCACGCGGGGCTGGACAGCCTCCCGGTCCACGCTCAGGTCGATTTCGCTAGTCTGGAACGTCGAGTGCGTGCTCCCGGACCCCGCCGTGGAGCGCAGGGAGGTGTGATTCGTGCGTTTCGTGTGGGCTGTGGCCGCTTTCGTGCTGGCTGCTCTCATGATCGGTGCGGGCATCGCCCAGCGCACGATCTTCGAAGGTCCGAAGTCGCAGAGCCAGGCGATCGAGGTCGCTGGCGACGCGCCGTACGTGCTGATCGACGGCTCGGTGCTCACGAGTCACGACGGCTCGCAGAACCTGCGCGTGCAGGGCGACGGCACGATCTTCGCCGCCTACGCCCGCACCGCCGACATGAAGGCGTGGCTCGCGCGCGCCGACTACACCGAGGTCGGTGTCGACGATGGCGCGATCACGTCGTCATCCATCGCCGCCGCCGACCCGCCCGCGGCCGACGCCGCCCCGCTCACCCCGGTCGGCTCCGACCTGTGGCTCGACGAGTTCCAGCAGAAGGACGTGCTCATCACGCCGCTGCAGTTGCCCGCCGACATGAGCCTGCTGGTCGCCACCGACGGCGTTGAGCCCGCTCCGCGTTCGCTGAGCCTGACGTGGCCGGTGCGGTCGTCGACGCCGTGGGCCGGTCCGCTGATCGTCGGCGGATCGATCCTGCTCGTGGTCGGTCTCGTCCTCTACGTGCTCGGCGTGCGGCACGCGCGCCGCTCGCGCGGGCCCCGCCGCAAGGGTGTGCCGCTCCCGGTCACCGAGCCGATCGACCTCTCCGTCGAAGGGTCCGAGAAGGGCGTCATCAGCGCCACGCCCGCGCGTCGTAGGCTCACCCGGGGGAAGAAGTCGTTCGTGGCCCTCCCGCTCGTCGCGGCGGGTGCGCTGCTGATCACCGGGTGCACTCCGGATGCCTGGCCGCAGCCGGCGGCGAGCCCGACACCTTCGGCGAGCGCGAGCGTCGTCGTGCCCGACGATCAGGGCAGCCCCGTGGTGACCGAGACGCAGGCCGAGCGGATCGTCGGTCGCATCTCGACCGCGGTCGCCGCCGCCGACGAGGCGCGCGACGCCACCGCCGCCTCCGTCCGCCTCGCCGGCACCGCCCTGGCCGTCCGGGAGACCAACTACACGCTCCGCGGCGCGATCGCCGACGAGCCGGCTGTTCCGGCCATTCCGAGCGGCGACCTGCAGGTGATCCTGCCCGAGGCGAACGACGAGTGGCCGCGCACCTTCTTCGCCGTCGCCGCGGGGGGAACCGAGGGCGACGCCGAGTCGGCCGACCAGATCCTGAGCGTCTCGCAGCAGGACCCGTGGTCGCCGTACCAGCTCACCTCGATCGCGACGCTCACCTCGGACACCGAGCTGAACCTCGCCCCCGCCTACGTCGGCGCGATCCCGATCCCGGCCGATTCGCCGTTCCTTGCGATCGCTCCCGATGGACTCGCCGCCGCGTACGCCGACGTGCTGACGAAGGGGACCGGCAGCGAGTATGCGGCGCTGTTCGACTCCGCCGACGACGCGTTCCAGGCGCAGCTCGACGCCAACCGCACGCAGCGCCTCAACGACTTCAACCAGACCGGCGCGCAGACCGGGTCTCTGACCTTCGCGGCGACCGCGGGGACGCAGAAGCCGGTCGCCCTCGCAACCCTCGACTCCGGCGCGATCGTCGCCGTGACGGTCGACGACATCGACACGGTCGTGCCGACCAACACCGACGCGGTGATCAAGGTCGACAACAACCCCATCGTGCAGACGCTCACCGGTGTGACGCAGTCGGCGACCGGGTTCACGACGACGTATGCGAACCAGCTGTTCTTCTTCGTCCCGTCTCAGAGCTCCAAGGAGCGCATCAGCCTCCTCGGGTACTCGTCCAACATCCTCCAATCGAAGGTGGTCGGCTGATGAGCGATCCCCGTCCGGGTGCCGTGCTGCGCGGCGCCGTCGACCTGTCGGCCCTGCGCTCGCGCGCCGCGGCTCCCGCCTCCCCGACCGGCCACGCGCCGGCATCCGGCAGCCCCTCCCTCGTCTTCGACGTGACCGACGCGACGTTCGGTCAGGTGCTCGAGCTCTCCCGCACCGTGCCGGTCGTCGTCGACCTCTGGGCGGAGTGGTGCGGGCCGTGCAAGCAGCTGAGCCCCGTGCTCGAGAAGGTCGTCACCGAGCTCGACGGGCGCCTCGTGCTCGCGAAGGTCGACGTCGACGCGAACCCGCAGCTCGCGCAGGGCTTCCGCGCGCAGTCGATCCCGATGGTCGTCGCGCTCGTCGCCGGCCAGCCCGTGCCGCTGTTCACCGGTGCCGTGCCCGAAGAGCAGGTGCGTGAGGTGTTCGGCCAGCTGCTGCAGCTGGCGGCCCAACAGGGTGTGACGGGTGTCGTCCCGCGCGGCGAGGGCGGAGAGGCGTATGCCTCGGCATCCGAGCCCGACGAGCCGGCGCTGCCGCCGCTGCATCAGGAGGCGTTCGACGCGATCGAAGCGGGCGACTACGCCCGCGCCGTGACGGCGTACGAGGCGGCGCTGGCCGAGAACCCCCGCGACGACCAGGCCCGTGCGGGTCTCGGCCAGGTGCGACTGCTCGACCGCGTGCAGCACCTCGATCTGCAGGAGGCGCGCGCCGCCGCGGCCGCCGCGCCGCGCGATGTCGACGCGCAGTTCGCCGTCGCCGACCTCGACCTGGCCGGCGGCCACGTCGATGACGCGTTCGAGCGTCTGCTGGATCTGTTCGCCGAGCTTCCCGCCGACGAGCGCGCTCCCGTGCGCGAGCGCCTGCTGGAGCTCTTCGGGCTCGTCGGCGACGCCGATGCGCGGGTCATCCGCGCGCGCGGGCGCCTCGCGAGCCTGCTGTTCTGACGCGTGTGCTGACGCGCCGGCCGCGCTGCTGAGGCGCCGCCGGCGCCTCCGACCCGGCCGGGCGCCGTGTCAGCCGGCCGACTTGCCGAGCCAGAGCACGCCGAGCGGCGGCAGCACCATCGTGGCGCGACCGTTCTCGTCGGCGTGCACGACGCCGAGGTTGCCGACGCCCGACCCGCCGTACTGCTGCGCGTCGGAGTTCAGCAGCTCCGTCCACTCGCCCGCGGCGGGCAGGTCGAGCGCGTAGTCCTCGATCGGCGTACCGGAGAAATTGCAGATGATCGCGACCGTGTTGCCGTGGTGGTCGACCCGTGAGAACGCGATGACGTTCGGGTTCCAGCTCGGTTCACCGAGGCGCCGGAAGGCGGCGCCGTCGCTGTCGCGCGACCAGAGCGGGGCCTGCTCGCGGTAGACGCGGTTCATCGCGCCGACGAAGTCGAGCAGCTGCCGGTGCGGCGGCTGATCCAGCATCCACCAGTCGAGACCCCGGCTCTCCGACCATTCCGAGAGCTGGCCGAAATCCTGCCCCATGAACAGCAGCTGCTTGCCGGGGTGCCCCCACATGTAGGCGAGGAAGGCGCGGACGTTCGCGAGCTTCTGCCAGTGGTCGCCCGGCATGCGGGTGATCAGGGTGCCCTTGCCGTGCACGACCTCGTCGTGGCTGATCGGCAGCACGAAGCGCTCACTGAAGGCGTAGACGAACGAGAACGACAGCTCGCCCTCGTGGTGTGCGCGGTACATCGGGTCGCGCTGGAAGTAGACGAGCGTGTCGTTCATCCAGCCCATGTTCCACTTGAACCCGAAGCCGAGGCCGCCCTCGCTGGTCGGCGCCGTCACGCCGGGGTAGCTCGTCGACTCCTCGGCGATCATCGCGATGCCGGGGTAGCGCTTGTAGGCGGTGCCGTTGACCTCCTGCAGGAACCGGATCGCCTCGAGGTTCTCCCGGCCGCCGTAGATGTTCGGCTCCCACTCGCCCTCGTTGCGCGAGTAGTCGAGATAGAGCATGGATGCCACGGCGTCGACGCGCAGTCCGTCGACGTGGAACTCCTCGAACCAGTACAGCGCGTTCGCGACGAGGAAGTTCCGCACCTCGTTGCGGCCGTAGTCGAAGATCAGCGTGCCCCAGTCCTTGTGCTCGCCGCGGCGGGGGTCGGGGTGCTCGTAGAGCGGTTCGCCGTCGAAGCGGGCGAGCGCGAAGGCATCCTTCGGGAAATGCCCCGGCACCCAGTCCATGATGACGCCGAAGCCCGCCTGGTGGAGCCGATCGATGAGGTAGCGGAGGTCGTCGGGCGTGCCGAACCGGCTCGTCGGCGCGTAGTAGCCCGAGACCTGGTACCCCCACGAGCCGCCGAACGGGTGCTCGGCGAGCGGCAGGAACTCGACGTGCGTGTAGCCCACCTCGGTCAGGTAGTCGATGAGGGGCTGCGCCGCGTCGCGGTAGCCGAGGCCCGGGCGCCACGAGCCGAGATGCAGTTCGTAGGTCGACATCGGCTGGTCGGTGGGCGAGCGGCGCGCTCGCGCGGCCATCCACTCGTCGTCGCCCCACGTGTACGACGACTCGGTGACGACCGACGCCGTCGCCGGCGGCACCTCCGCCCACTGGGCCATCGGGTCGGCCTTCAGGATCCAGCCGTCGTGCGGAGTGAGGATCTCGTATTTGTACGTCGTTCCCGCGGCGAGCCCCGGGACGAACAGCTCCCACACGCCGGTCGAGCCGAGGCTGCGCATCGCGTGCGAGCGGCCGTCCCAGCCGTTGAAGTCGCCGACGACCCGCACGGCGCGGGCGTGGGGGGCCCAGACGGCGAACGAGACGCCGGTCACCCCGGTGAAGTGCCGCACATGGGCGCCGAGGACGTTCCAGAGCTCTTCGTGGCGGCCCTCACCGATCAGGTACTGGTCCACCTCGCCGAGCGTCGGCAGGTGCCGGTACGGGTCGTCGCTGCGGAAGTCGGGGCCGCCGTCGTAGGTCGCGACGAGCTCGTAGGCGGCGGGCTGGCTCGGCGTGCGACCCTCCCAGACGCCGCCGCGCACGTGCTGCAGCGGCACCTCGCCGCCGTCGGCGGTGATCGCCGTGACGGTCTTCGCCATCGGACGGCGGGCGCGGATCGCCCACGACCCGTCCGCGAGCGGGTGCGGGCCGAGCACGTCGTGCGGGGCGTGGTACGCACCCGCCGCGACGGCGTCCCAGACGGATTCGGGAACGTTCTCGACGACGGTGCTCATGGGCGCTTCCTCACGTGCAGGATGTGGACGGGCTCGACGAATGCGTCGAGGCGGACGAAGGCATCCTGATTCCAGGTCCACACGGCACCGGTGATGAGGTCTTCGACCTCGTACTCCCAGCCTCGGGGCACGCCCCACACGGTGGTGTCGAGGTGCACCATCGTCTGGCGCATCGAGTGGGGATCGACGTTCGCGACGACGATGATCGTGTCGGACTCTCCGGATGCGGTGAGGGCGCCGTCGATGTGCTTGCTGTAGACGAGGATGGCGTCGTCGTCGCTCCAGTGGACCTTCAGCCCCCGCAGCTGGCGGAGCGCCGGGTGCTGCCGGCGGATCTCGTTGAGGCGCCGCAGGTACGGGGCGAGCGAGTCGCCGTCCGCCTCCGCCTGCTCCCACTCGCGGAACTTGAACTCGTACTTCTCGTTGTCGATGTTCTCTTCGGAGCCCGGCCGTGCGACGTTCTCGTACAGCTCGTACCCGGCGTAGACGCCGTAGGTGGCGCCGCCGGTCGCGGCGATGGCGGCGCGGATCTTGTACGCCGGGCGACCGCCGTACTGCAGATACTCGGTGAGGATGTCGTGCGTGTTGACGAAGAGGTTCGGGCGCATGAAGTCGGCGGTCTCGTCGGAGATCGACTGCAGGAACTCCTCGAGCTCCGCCTTCGTGTTGCGCCACGTGAAGTACGAGTAGCTCTGCTGGAAGCCGGCCATCGCGAGGCTCCGCATGACGGCGGGCCGGGTGAACGCTTCGGAGAGGAAGATCACGTCCGGATCGTCGGCGTTCACCGTCGCGATGAGCCACTCCCAGAACTGCAGCGGCTTCGTGTGCGGATTGTCGACGCGGAAGATCTTGACGCCCTGCGCGATCCAGTGCCGCACGATCCGCAGCATCTCGGCGTAGATGCCGGCCGGGTCGATGTCGAAGTTGAGCGGGTAGATGTCCTGGTACTTCTTCGGCGGGTTCTCGGCGTACGCGATCGACCCGTCGGGCAGGGTCGTGAACCATTCCGGGTGCTCGGTGACCCAGGGGTGGTCGGGTGCCGCCTGCAGGGCGAGGTCGAGGGCGACCTCGAGGCCTTGCGCCTGCGCCTGCCGGACGAACCAGCGGAAGTCGGCGGGCGAGCCGAGCTCGGGCAGGATCGCGTCGTGGCCGCCCTCGACGGCGCCGATCGCATAGGGGGACCCGGGGTCGCCGGGCTGCGCGTCGAGAGTGTTGTTGCGACCCTTGCGGTTGATGCGGCCGATCGGGTGGATGGGCGGCAGGTAGACGACGTCGAACCCCATCCCGGCGACACCGGGCAGGCGCTGCGCGGCGGTTCGGAACGTGCCGCTTCTGACGGTGCCGTCCTTCCGGCGCTTCGCTCCCTCGGACCGCGGGAAGAACTCGTACCAGGCGCCGACGCCGGCTCGCTCGCGTTCGACGAGCAGTTCCAGGTCGGGGCCGACGGTGAGCAGGGAGCGCAGCGGACGTTCACGGAAGAAGGCGGCGAGCTCCGGGTCGCGGACGACGGCGAGGGCATCGTCGTCCGAGGCATCCCCATCGCGCAGCGTCGCCGCCGCGGCGATCAGGGCGCGGATCTGCGCGGCCCCGCGGTCTTTCTGCGTCGCCGCCTCGGTGAACAGGCGCGCACCGATCTCGCGCATGAGCGCCGTGTCGACGCCGGCGGCGATCTTGAGATCGGCGGCGTGCTGCCAGGTCGCGACGTCGTCGGCGAATGCCTCGAAGCGGAAGGTCCACACGCCCTGCTCGATCGGGGCGACGACGGTGCGCCACCGGTCGAAGCCGTCGCGCAGCGGCTCGAGGCGGTGCAGGCTCTCGGCCCCCGACGGCGAGGTGAGGCGCACGTGCACGCCGATGAGGTCGTGTCCCTCGCGGAATGCGGTCACCTGGAACGGCACCGCTTCGCCCGAGAACGCCGACGGGCGGAACCGAGGGTCAGGCGGCGCTGGGCGGGGCGAGGACAGCGGAATGCGCCCGATGCGGGTTCCGGCATCGGTCTGCGTCGGCTCGGCAGGGCGCAGCGGAATCTGCGAGCCGCTGCGCAGAACGGGCACGGCGCCGCCTTCGGCGGGCTGCGGCCTGCGCGGACCGGAAGCGGACGTTCTCGTTGTCGTGGCCACGTCTCGAACCTACCGTCGCCCTCCGCTTCGCGGAACCTGCCGCTCCGGGGAGCGTGCCCCTCCGTTCGGCGTCGTCTTCGGAATCACGGGTCCATCCGGAACAGGTGCAGCGCCGTGCCCGGCAGCGGCACGACTGAGCCGGGGGCGACTGCGGCCTCCGTGTCGTCGGGACGCTCGGGCACGCTCGACCACAGGGACGTGTAGGCGGAGACGCCGTCGACACGGGGGAGGGTGACTTCGACGGGGCGCTCGTTGCCGTGCACGATCAGAAGGATCCGATTCGGCGCCTCGGTCTCGGGCGTTGAGGCGGCCACGTACTGCAGGGTCCGGTGCGCGGGGTTCGTCCACCGCTCGGGTGACATCGTGTCGCCGTGCTCGTCGTACCAGTCGATCACCGAGGCGCTCGGCACCGTGCGGTCGGCGTGCGCGAACCGGCGGGGACGGAGGGCCGGGTTCTCGTGCCGCAACTGCACCAGACGGCGGACGTGGGCGAGCAGGTCGTCCTGCCAGGGCGCGTGCTGCCAGTCGAGCCACGTGAGCGGCGAGTCGTGGCAGTACGCGTTGTTGTTGCCGCGCTGCGTGCGGCCGAACTCGTCGCCCGCCGTCAGCATCGGCACGCCCGCCGACAGCAGCAGCGTTCCGATGAGGTTCCGCATGGCCTTCCGCCGGGTGGCCAGGATGACCGGATCGCCCGTCGGCCCCTCGGCGCCGTGGTTGAACGACCGGTTGGTGTCGGCGCCGTCGCGGTTCTGCTCGCCGTTGCCCATGTTGTGCTTGACGTCGTACGAGACGAGGTCGCGCAGCGTGAACCCGTCGTGCGCCGTGATGAAGTTGACGCTCGCGAGCGGCCCGCGCTCGTCGCTGAATGTGTTCGACGACCCTGCGAGGCGGGTCGCGAACCCGCCGGCACCGACGGGAGGCGTTGAGGCGCGACGGGTGTAGTCGACATCGCTCAGCCAGAAGTTTCGCACCCGATCGCGGTAGCGGTCGTTCCACTCGCTCCACCCGGTGCCGAAGCCGCCCGTCTGCCAGCCGCCGAACCCGACGTCCCAGGGCTCGGCGATCATCTTCAGGCCCGCCAGACGCGGGTCTTCGACGATCGCCCGCAGCAGGGGATGGTTCGCGTCGAACGCGTGGTCGGCCCCGCGCCCGAGCGTCGGGGCGAGGTCGAAGCGGAACCCGTCGACGCCGACGGTGTGCGCCCAGTAGACGAGCGAGTCGAAGACGAGGCGCGCCGCGGCATCCGTCGATGTGTCGACCGCGTTGCCGCAGCCGGTGACGTCGACGTAGCTGCCGTCGTCGTGCTGGCGGTAGTACCCGGCGTTGTCGATGCCGCGGAAGCTCGACCGGGGGCCGCCGATGCTGAGCTCGGCGGTGTGGTTGTAGACGACGTCGAGGATCACCTCGATGCCGGCGGCGTGCAGGCCGCGCACCATCTGCTGTACTTCGCGCAGCACGGCTTGCGGTCCTTCCTCGCGCGCGGCGGCCGTCGCGTAGGCGCCGTGCGGGGCGAAGAAGCCGACCGTGTTGTAGCCCCAGTAGTTCGTGAGCCCCTGGGAGAGCAGCCGCGGCTCGGTCTCGAACGCGTGGATCGGCAGCAGCTCGACGGCGGTCACGCCGAGCGTCGTCAGGTGCTCGATCATGGCGGGGTGGGCGACGCCGGCGTAGGTTCCGTGCAGCGCCGGCGGAACACCGGGATGCCTCTTGGTGAGGCCCCTCACGTGCGCCTCGTAGATCACCGTGCGGTCGAGCGGTGTCTCGGGGCGCCCGGCGGGGGGCGCGGCCGGCGAGGAGTCGATGACGACCGAGCGCCACTGTCCGGGTCTCGCCGGCACGATCGCGCGGGCGTACGGGTCGAGAAGCAGCGACTCCTTGTTGAAGGTGTTGCGGGGGCCCGCGGGACCGTCGACGCGAAGCGCGTAGTGGGTGCCGAGGGCGAGCTCGGGCGTCGTCACCTGCCAGACGTCGCCCCCGGTGGGAGTGAGGGGGACGATCGCGGTGATCCAGTCGAGGTCGGTGTCGTCGAACACGACGAGTTCGACGCTCGACGCTGTGCCCGACCACACGCGCAGCGTGCCGCCGCCGGGGCCGAGGGTGACGCCGAGATCGTCGTAGACGGGGTCGAGGAAGGACGGCTTCGGGCTGGGCATGCGCTCTACAGTAGTGAGGATGATCTACCTCGATCACGCGGCTTCGACGCCGCTGCGGCCCGCCGCGCGCGATGCCTGGATCGCCGCGACCGCCGAGGTCGGCAACGCGTCGTCGGTGCACGGGTCGGGGCAGGCCGCCCGGAGGGTGCTCGAAGACGCCCGCGAAGAGGTCGCGGCCCGCCTCGACTGCCAGCCGATCGAGGTCGTGTTCACCGGCGGCGGCACCGAGTCGATCAATCTCGCCCTGAAAGGCCTCTGGTGGGAGCGGCCGGGGAATACCGGCGCCATCGTGCTGCCCGACGGTGAGCACCACGCGACCCTCGACACGGCCGCCTGGCTCGCGACGCAGGGCGCCGTGGTTCGACCGGTCGGTCTCGACGCGGTCGGCCGGATCGCCCCGGCGAGCTTCGCCGAGGCGATGGGATCGGATGCCGAGGCGGCGGCGCTCGCGACGGCTCTCGTCGTCAACAACGAGGTGGGGACGGTGCAGGATGCCGCGGCGCTCGCCGCCGCGGCGGCCGAGGCCCGGGTGCCGCTGCACCTCGACGCGGTCGGCGCGGTCGCGCATGTGCCCGTCTCGTTCGCGGGGTGGCGGGGCGATGCCCGCGGTGCGTCCGGGCTCGTCGCGCTGAGTCTGTCGGGCCACAAGTTCGGCGCGCCCGTCGGCACGGGCGCGCTCGTCGTGTCGCGGCATGCCGCGCTCGCGCCGCTGCTCCACGGCGGCGGCCAGCAGCGCGGGCTCCGCTCGGGGACGCCCGACGTCGCCGGCGCCGTGGCGCTCGCCGCCGCGCTCGCCGAGGCATCCGACGAGCTCGCCTCCGAAGGTGCGCGACTGCGCGCCCTCGCCGACCGGCTGATCGCTGGCATCCGTGCCGCGATTCCCGCGGCGGAGCTCCTCGGCGACCCGGTCGGTCGGGTTCCCGGCAACGTGCACGTGCTCTTTCCGGGGGCGGCGGGGGAGTCGATGCTCTTCCTGCTCGACCAGGCGGGCATCTCGGTGTCGATCGGCTCGGCCTGCCAAGCGGGCGTCGCTGAGCCCTCGCACGTCGTGCTCGCGCTCGGTCGCGACGAGCGCGCCGCGCGCTCCGTGCTGCGCATGACCCTCGGCGTCACCTCGACCGATGCCGACGTCGACGCGGTGCTCGCGGCGCTTCCCGAGGCGTACGCCCGGGCATCCGGATCCCGCACAGCCGACCGCTCGTAGACTGAACGCATGCGGATCCTGGCGGCGATGAGCGGTGGTGTCGACTCGGCGGTCGCCGCGGCGCGCGCCGTCGAGGCGGGCCACGAGGTCGTCGGCGTGCACCTCGCGCTCTCGCGCGCGGGCGGTACGCTGCGCACCGGCAGCCGCGGCTGCTGCACGATCGAAGACGCGATGGATGCCCGGCGGGCCGCCGATCTCCTCGGCATCCCGTTCTACGTGTGGGACTTCTCCGAGCGGTTCCGTGACGACGTGATCGACGACTTCGTCGCCGAGTACCGCGCGGGCCGGACGCCGAACCCGTGCATGCGCTGCAACGAGAAGATCAAGTTCGCCGCGCTGCTCGAGCGCGCGATCGAGCTCGGCTTCGACGCCGTGTGCACGGGCCACTACGCGACGCTCGTCGACGGGCCGGACGGGCGCGAGCTGCACCGCGCGAGCGACGACGCGAAGGACCAGTCGTACGTGCTCGGCGTGCTCACCGCCGAGCAGCTCGCGCACACGTACTTCCCGCTCGGGCAGACGCCGTCGAAGGCGATCGTGCGCGCGGAAGCCGCGGCGCGCGGGCTGACCGTTGCGCAGAAGCCCGACAGCCACGACATCTGCTTCATCCCCGACGGCGACACGCGCGGATGGCTGGCCGACAAGGTCGGCGTCGCCCAGGGCGACATCGTCGACCGCACCGGCGCCGTCGTCGGCAGCCACGAGGGCGCGCACGGCTACACCGTGGGTCAGCGCCGCGGGCTCTCGCTCGGGGTGCCCGCCGCCGACGGCAAGCCGCGCTTCGTGCTCGAGGTGCGGCCGGTCTCGAACACCGTCGTCGTCGGCCCGCGGGAGGCGCTCGCGACCGCCGAGATCGCCGGCGGGCGGTTCAGCTGGGCGGGGCGCGCTCCGGCATCCGGTGACTTCCCCTGCCACGTGCAGATCCGCGCGCACGCCGATCCTGTGCCCGCGCGGGCGGTGCTGACGGATGCCGGGGTCACCGTCACCCCCGAGTCGCCCTTCGACGGGGTCGCGCCCGGCCAGACAGCAGTGCTGTACGACGGCACGCGCGTGATCGGCCAGTTCACGATCGACACGACGGTGTCGGCGGTGCCCGTTCCCGCCTGACCCGTCGGGTGCGTGGCGGTCGCCTCGCGCCGGTGCTCGCTGCGGCGTCCGCGGCGTCGGCGCGCTGGGTGACCCACGGATGTCGGAGCCGGTTCGTAGACTGGGCCGGTGGCACAGACTTCCGATTCCGACCTCACCCTCGCGCAGGCACGAGACGAGGTGGAGCGCCTGACCGAGCAGATCGTCGGCGCGCGCGATGCCTACTACGGGCGTGACGCCGAGATCGTCGACGACGCGACGTACGACGGATGGATGCGGCGGCTCGAAGAGCTCGAGGCGCGCTATCCCGAGCTGCAGGGTCAGGACTCGCCCACGCTCGTCGTCGGGGCCGCCGAGTCGTCGATGTTCGCTCCCGTCGAGCATGCCGAGCGGATGCTGAGCCTCGACAACGTGTTCAGCCCGGAAGAGCTCGCCGAGTGGTGCGCGAAGACCCAGGCATCCGCCGGGCGCGCGGTGCAGTGGCTGCTCGAGCTGAAGATCGACGGGCTCGCGATCAGCCTGCGCTACGAGCACGGGGTGCTCGTCTCCGCCGCCACGCGCGGTGACGGCCGCGTGGGCGAAGACGTGACGGTGAACGCCGTGCAGGTCGCCGGCATCCCGACGAGGCTCGCCGGATCGGGGCATCCTGCGCTCGTCGAGGTGCGCGGAGAGGTCTATATTCCCGTCGCGGCATTCGACGAGCTGAACGCTCTGCAGGCGGCGATGCGCGAGCGTGTGGTGGCCGAGATGCGCGGACGCGGGGTCGACGAGGAACGCGCCGACCGGAGCGCGGCGCGGCGTTTCCCCGCGTTCGCGAACCCGCGCAACGCCGCGAGCGGCGGGCTGCGGCAGCAGCTCGACAAGAAGACGGGGATGGAGCTCGAGGCCGGGCGCGCGCGACTCGACTCGCTGCGCCTGTACGTGCACGGCATCGGGGCGTGGCCCGATCCGCCGGTCGACTCGCAGAGCGAGGTGTACGGGCTGCTGGCATCGTGGGGGCTGCCGACGAGTCCCTACTTCCGCACCACGCACGACATCGACGGGGTGCTCGACTACGTCGCGCACTACGGCGAGCACCGCCACGACGTCGAGCACGAGATCGACGGTGTCGTGGTGAAGGTCGACGAGCTCGCGCTGCACGATGAGCTGGGTGCGACGAGCCGCGCGCCGCGGTGGGCGATCGCCTACAAGTACCCGCCCGAGCAGGTCAACACGAAGCTGCTCGACATCGTGGTCTCGGTGGGGCGCACGGGTCGTGCGACGCCGTTCGCGGTGATGGAGCCGGCGCTCGTCGCCGGTTCGGTGGTGCGGCAGGCGACGCTGCACAACCAGGAGGTCGTGAAGGCGAAGGGCCTGCTGATCGGCGACACGGTCGTGCTGCGGAAGGCCGGAGATGTGATCCCGGAGGTGCTCGGCCCGGTGGTCGAGCTGCGCGACGGCACCGAGCGGGCGTTCGTCATGCCGACGAACTGCCCGTCGTGCGGCGCCGTGCTCGCGCCCTCGAAGGAGGGCGACATCGATCTGCGGTGCCCGAACACGCGGTCGTGCCCCGCGCAGGTGCGGGGGCGGGTGGAGCACATCGGCTCGCGGGGCGCGCTCGACATCGAGGCGCTCGGCGAGGTGACCGCTGCCGCGCTGACCCAGCCGTCGGTGCCGGAGACGCCGCCGCTCGTGACCGAGGCGGGGCTGTTCGAGCTGACGCTCGACGAGCTCGTGCCGATCGAGGTGATCGTGCGCGACGGTGAGACCGGCGAGGAGAAGATCGACGAGAAGACCGGTGAGCCGGTGCGGCGGGCGCCGTTCCGGCGGAACCCCAGCGCGGCGCAGAAGAAGGAGGGACTCACCGGCCCGCAGCCGTCGGCGCAGGCCGTGACGCTCCTCGCGGAGCTCGAGAAGGCGAAGACGAAGGACCTGTGGCGTTTCCTGGTCGCGCTCAGCATTCGGCACGTCGGACCGGTGGCGGCGCGTGCGCTCGCGCAGTGGTTCGGCTCGCTCGAGGCGATCCGGTCCGCCTCGCGGGATGAGCTGGCCGCCGTCGACGGCGTCGGCGGGATCATCGCAGACTCGCTGCTGGAGTGGTTCGAGGTCGACTGGCATCGGGAGATCGTCGATCGGTGGCAGGCCGCCGGCGCGCGTCTCGAGATCCCCGGCCACCCGGGACCGGGCGCGGCAGTCGCCGCGGGCGGGGTGCTGGACGGTATGACGGTCGTCGCGACCGGGTCGCTCGAGGGCTACACCCGCGAGGGCGCGCAGGAGGCGATTCTCGCCGCCGGCGGCAAGGCCGCGTCGAGCGTCTCGAAGAAGACCGACTTCGTCGCGGCGGGCCCGGGAGCCGGTTCGAAGCTCGGCAAGGCCGAAGAGCTCGGCATCCGCATCATCGACGCGGCGCAGTTCAAGATCCTCGTCGAGCAGGGCCCCGCCGCGCTCGACGCGCTCGACCCCGACGCGGGCTAGGGCGGGCTGGCGGCGATCGGTTTTCGGGTGGGGAGGGGAGTCATGGACGATCCGTTCGACCTCGCCTACCCGTTCACCGGGAGATGGCTCGTGCAGAACAGTCCGGCGGATCGCCTTCCGCGTCATGGCACGGAGCTGTTCGCGTCGGCGTATGCCATCGATTTCGTTCCGGTCGCGGCGAACGGTCGTACGGCGCCCGTCACGCGGAGCGCGCTGATCGGGACAGAGCCGCCGGAGCGGTTCCCGGGGTTCGGTCGGGACATCCTTGCGCCCGTCGACGGAGTCGTCGTAGTGGCGTACGGAAGCGAGAGCGACCATGCGGCCTACCGTGGGCTTCGGTCGCTCGGCTACGCGGCGACGCAGGGGCGCCGGGCGACCGCCGGTTGGCGGGCGCTCGCGGGCAACCACGTGCTGATCGAGAGTCGCGGGACATTCGTCGCGCTGTGCCACCTGCAGCAGAACAGCGTGCAGGTGCGTGCGGGGCAGACGATGACAGTCGGCGATCCGATAGGCCGGTGCGGGAACTCGGGGAACAGCACCGAGCCCCACGTCCACATCCAAGCGGGAGACAGCGCCGACTTCGATAGAGCCGAGGCCGTGCCGATCACCTTCGCCGGGTCGTTGCCGGCCAACCGGCAGATCGTCGATCTTTAGCTCGGCGGGGGTTGGGAGTGTCGTCGGTCCGGCGCGCTCGGCCCGACGGGCACAGGGTGGTCGGGGGACAGAGACGCTATGCCGCCCGAGGGGTGACTGCAATGTCTGACCCCCTCCATACACTCGAAGATATGGACGAGTACTCGGGGTCGATGGGCAGCGACGCAGACGTCGCCGCTTTGGTGTCGATCGTGGGTGAGGTCGAGGGGGCGGCTGCGGTGGTGCGGGCCGGGCAGGTCGCGGAGGTGCGTGCGCTCGCGGCGGCGGGTCAACTCGCCGCGCGGCAGGCGGCGGGGTCTCCGGCGGCTGTGCGGGCGCACGATATGGCGTTGCGGTCGGTCGCGGCCGAGCTCGGCGGGGTGTTGCGGGTGACGGATCGGACCGTGCAGTCCCGGATCGACGAGGCCCGCGACCTGGTCGAGCATTACGCAGCGACTTTGGCGGCGTGGGAGACCGGTCGGATCACGCGGGGGCATGTTCGGGTGATCACGGATGCCGGGTCGGTGCTGGTCGACGCGTCGCCGGAGCGGCGGGCCGAGTTCGAAGCCGTGGCGATCAGCCGGTGTGAGCGGGATACGCCGAATCGGTTGCGGTCGGAGATCGAGATCCTCGCGGAACGGTTCGCGGAGCGGTCGTTCACCGACCGGCACCGGGATGCGGCGGCGGAGCGGCGGGTGCGGGTTGTGCCGGGCAGCGCGGGGATGTCGGATCTGATCGCGACGCTGCCGACGGTGATCGCCGATGGGATCATCGACCGGCTCACCCAGCAGGCGCAGACGATCGTCGATGCGCGCGAGCCCGGGAACGCGGGCAGCGCGTTCGGCGCACGAGGTGCGGGTGACGCGGCCGGTGCGGGCGACGCCGAGCCGGATCGGCGTCGGATCGATCAGGTCCGCGCCGACGTGTTCTCCGACCTCCTCCTGTCCGGCGCGCCCGCACTCGATCCCACCGCGTCGGGTGACGGTCAAGGGTCGCTGGGTGCGATTCGTGCGCAGGTGCAGGTCATCGTCCCCGCTCTCACTCTTCTCGGTGTCGATGACGGTCCCGCGGACCTCGTCGGTCG